>CAZLZY010000323.1:0-3020 GCA_964564075.1 uncultured Spirochaetales bacterium | reverse complement strand
CCCATGTTCTTTAATGTAGTGCGTAGCCACTTCTAGACTTTTGGCTTTGGCCCTCTCTTTTTTACGAGTTTTGCCTGAACTTTCTTCGGATCCACTGGAAGGGGGACGTCAAGACACTTCAGCAGCATTGCCTGTTTTTCGGAGACCTCACACCACCTGGTCTTGCCCTTTACGGTGAAGGTGTACATGCAATCTAGCTCCTTGAGCAGTTTGTTGTATGTTATCTTCCTTGTGAGCTCCTTCCTATGGGCCCTCATCGCATTACGGATGTGAGTGGAGATCATACCTGCCAGCATGATAATGAACACTTTTCCTTCTAGGGTGGCATCGGTCTTCACCGCTGGGCGGTCGAAACCTATGTCGTTCTTGGCGTTGTTGAATACCCGCTCTACTCCATCCTTAGCCCTGTATATATCCAGGACCTGGCCTGCAGAGAGGTTCTCTGTACTCAGGAGCATAAAATATCCCAACTTGCCCATTGCCTCATCGACAGCCTCACAATTCATCTCAAATACACAGGCGCTGTTTCCTGTCTTACGTACGGTGATGAGCGACTTGTGCTTGCACTTGAAGAGCCTCTTCTGGGCATCATCGATTGAAAGCTTCTTCTTCGCCACCCTGTCCGTAAGCGTGGCAATAGAGTCTTCAAGGTCCCCATACAGCCTGGGTTCCTGGTCTGCCGCCTTCCTCCTGTTGTAGTATACATGCACAAATACCCTCGTCGGGTGCTCCTTGTTATCACCATTGGTGAGAACAATCTCCTGACGTATGGTCTTGCCATATACCCCATGATCGCTGAGGTAACAGGTGCAGTCCTCCTCGAAGGTTCCCCGAGCAGATTTGAGGGTCTCCTTGTATACCAACATGTTTGACTTCAGGCACATGATGACATTGTAGCGACACTCATAGTGGAGCCTATAGAGATTGTTCCAGCTGCAGTAGCCCCGGTCAAGAACGATCCTGCGGAAATTATAGCCCATGGTCTTGGCTACCTCGACGAAGTGGTCGATGGTCTTGATGTCGGGAATGTTGCCCCGATACACCCTGTAGTATACACACCGCCCCTCTTTACTGCTGTAGACTGCAGCCATGGCGAAATGCTTCAGGTCGGGATCCTGCTTGCCCCTTGAGACCTCGACTTCGGACAGATCGTTGGAATATGAGCTGAAGGCCGACCCATCAAAAGCACAGAAATGCTCCTCTTTGCTCCTGGAGGGGCCTGCCTGGCGTATTGCCTTGAAGAACTCTTGGACATGTTCGGCTGTAATGGATGCGAGGATGGCACTGCTTTCGCTACTGCTGATGTCGGAGCCATAGGGATGCTCATGCGAAGCATTGAAATAGCAGAAGTCATCAAGGGCTTCGTTCTTGGTGGCAAGCACATAGAAGGAAAGGGAGAGTATCTGGTTGGCTAGCTTCTCTCCAAAGAGGTCGAAGAGGGCTGAAACGAACCCCTCAGTGGTAGCAATATGTCCAAGGGCATAGGTGAGGCCGGTCTTCTTCTTGCCGGAAACAGAGGAGATGACAGTGGTGAGGTCCTTGACCTCCTTCTTCTGCTTCTTTTGACCCTTTTCCATGTCGTCGAGCTCTTTCTGGAGCTTTTTCACCTCGGTTTGGAACTCCTCCTTCTTGGATCGTTCGATAAAGAGCTTGTTAGGGATGAACTCCCCTTGGTCGTTCATCTTGCCGATATACACCCTGTGCTGCAACGGATATTTCCCGCCGGGTACCCTATATGATGTGATCTCTATAACCGCGTTATTTCTCTTGTCTATCCGTATGTACATGATGTGACCTCCTCCCAGATGTGGTGTGTATAGCATACTACATAAATACAAAGAAATCAACCCTTACAGGTGGTTTATTACATGAATTACAATGATTTATTTGAAATATATTGAGTTTGGAAGAGAACTACATTCAAGAACATGGGTATTCTATGATTGGATATATATTAATTCCTTAGATCAGCATGAGGAACTCAAGCAGAAGATATTACAATATAATGCGTTTACTGATATAGCATTCAATTCAAAGAAGTCGATAGCCTGTCAGGCTAGAACTGCTGCGTTATTCGTTAGCTTGGAGACTCATGGCTTAACAAAAATGGCTTTAGAAAGTATTACCATGTTCTCGAAAATTCTCTCAGAAGTTTATAAAGACTTGGAATTTGACTTATGAAAGTGCGATTATTAGGATCTAAGTTTCTCAGGTAATCTATTTCAAACAATAAATAGAATAAAGCCTCCCTCTAAAATAACCTGTAACAGTAATACGAGGTATAGCTGATAGAAAAAGCCTTGAGAGTATGTTTACTTTCTTCAAGGATTCTCTCATGGTGGGCATCATGTGTGATATTTTTGAATTTGAAATCATATAGACTAGGAGGCCTAAGAATCAGGGTCACCGTACCTCTTTCTCAGATGCATTCTACTGGGAACCAGAAGAAACGATTGTACCGACCCAGTTACCGACCCAGTAACCGACCCAGTCGACTAACCCTATATATAGTTTGTTATATGAACTGAAGGGTTGTGCAAATTAGATATAGCTTCATTAGAGAAAATTCTATTAGAAGAAAGTTGCTTTGATCATGTAATTCAGTTGTGAGGTAAAATATATTGATTAATGAAACATATTCTTATTGCCCTATGGTATAATGGTTGATTATGGATAATAGAATGCTTTCTTCAGGTGTAAATGTCTCATTGAAAGGTAAGCCAGGAAAATTGGGTGTGACTACGGGTAAAACAAAAAAGTTGGGACCTGACTATCTGATTGAGGTGAAGTTTGGGCCTAGTGATATCATATTCAAACAAAGTAGTATTCTTCAGATTGTAGAGGACGATGAATCTTCATCAGCAATACAAAGAAAGAATTTTGGGAACTGTTTGGATCTGAGGAAAGTTCTCATCTATCATAAGATCAATGGTGATCTGACAAATGTCTTCTATTCAATGGAGGTTGGTAACACCGATTATTATTCACATCAATTTAAACCAGTATTGAAATTCATAGAA
>CAZLZY010000322.1:0-3037 GCA_964564075.1 uncultured Spirochaetales bacterium | reverse complement strand
GACTACGAGGAAAAGAATAGTCAGTCCTAGCAACCAGAGGATGAATCCTAGTCCTAACACCTTTACATCAAGGAAGAAATAACGGGCTGTTCCTCTGATATATCCCTCAATGATCCCGAAGATACCGTAGAGGATAGGATAGGGAACTACCATATAGAGATCTCTGAATTTTAGGGGTTCTCTCTCCTCTGAGAGATAGAACCAAAGTATGAAGAGAACTGGTGTGGATCCATGATTGATATTACTTACCCAAACAGCAAGCCCCTCTCCCTCTATCCATTGACGGAGAAAGAGCTGGAAGATGATAGCCGTAATGGTGATAGCTACTGCTACTGCTAACTCGACTCTTCTCGGAAACCGTCTTCCAAATAGAGCAGCTATGATAAGGATCAACACAGCAATATTCGATTGGATGGTGAAATACCCAAAGAGGTTGAGGGCCTGGAGCCAACTATCAGCTTCAATGATCCTGTATGTGATAGCAGGGATCGAAGTACAGAGGATGAGCAGTGATATGATATACCAGAAGGTTCTTCTCATAATACCTGTTAGTATAATTCATCATCAGGGATTTACAAGCCATAAGAGATATTTTATACGATCCAGCTCACCGTATTATAAAGGCACAAGACCATGATCACACTCAGGACACCCATGAACAGTTTATCGACTGCACGGTTTGTCATCCTATGTGATAGGACAGAACCAGTCAGTCCTCCGGTGATTCCACCGATGATCATGATGATCAGTACCATAGGTTCGAACTCTGGAAGATTACCTGAGAGAGTCGTGAACAGAAGGCTCGCTATCTGGGAGAAGAATATGATGAAGATCGAGTTCAAGGCTGCAGTCTTTGAATCCATAGCGAAGAAGAAGTAGAGAACCGCTAGATTGATCGGACCTCCGCCTATTCCAAGAAAGGATGCGAATGATCCGAGGATGAAACCGATGAAGATACTAAAAAGGAGACCTTTATGGTGCTGTGGCTTGATCTTCTCTTTATTGATATAGAATAGAAGTACACCAAGAGTGATGAGGAATAGGATACTAGCCTGTGAGATACCAATGACCTTATCATTCGAAAATCCGTTCTTCACGATATCGAAGAGAGACTTTCCGGCCAGTCCACCAAGGATACCACCGACGGCCATCATAGAGGTGTTTCTTATGTTAATAGAGACAGGGCTCTTCCTGCTTCGTATAAGTGATACGGTAGCCATGGACAGGACTGTCGTACTCGAGAGGAAGCTGATCGTTGCTACACCGAGGCCACTTACGACATCCATGACCGGTTTGATGATCACCCCACCACCGATACCGCTGATCGCGCCTACAATCGAAGCACCGAAACTGATAATAAAAAATACTATATACATGAGAGCTGCTCCTGTCCATTCACTGTATCAACGTGACAATTCTTTGTCTATTTGTCAGGATTATATAAAATTATAGGTAAAATGAAAAGCATCTGAAGCGTAAGTGGAGAACTCATATACTCCATGTAGCAGACACCTTGAAAGATGCTCTCCTTCCATATAGATTGACTTCATGATAATAAGAAGATGCACGACCGCTGATACTGAACTAGTCGCAAAGATAGGAAAAGAAACCTATTATCATACCTATCACCACCTCAATACGCTAGCTATCATGAATGCATATCTTGAGCATGCCTTCAATCATGATACGATCAGATCAGAACTCGAAGATGAAAGCTCTCAGACCTTCATTCTTACTATCGATGGGAAACGTGCAGCCTTCTTGAAGATCAACTTCTTTCCATCCCAGACTGATCTGAACGAGGAGGAGGGGATGGAGTTGCAGAGGATCTATGTCTTAGAGGAGTTCAAAAGAAAGGGGCTAGGGAGAACCCTTGTCGAGTATACACTAGGTCTTGGTAGAGACCATAAGTGCGCATATATATGGCTCAGTGCCTGGAAGAAGAACCCTAGCGCCATCTCCTTCTATGAGAAGATGGGCTTCTATAAGGCCGGGACTCGTCAATTCAAGATGGGAGAAGAGCTTCAATCTGATTATATTCTTAAGAAGGAACTCCCCTGATCATTACCAATCAATGGGAAAATAGTCTTTAAGGAACTGTCCACACCAATGTTTTCCCGTATTGATCCCATCAAAGAACGGATCACAGACTCGTGCTGCCCCATCGACGATATCGAGTGGAGGCTGAAAGTCATGTACATCCTCTTTGAACTTTGAGAGCTGTGCAGGATCTTCATCAGTGACCCAGCCGGTATCGACTGCATTCATGAATATCCCATGATCTGCAAGTTCATCTGCAGAGGTATGGGTCAGCATGTTCAGAGCCGCCTTTGCCATATTGGTATGGGGATGTCTTGCACCTTTCTTGAACCTGAAGAACTTTCCTTCCATAGCAGATACGTTCACGATATGCTTCATCCCAGTATTATCTCTCTTCATCATAGGAACAAGATTGTTACAGAGTACGAAGGGTGCGATCGAATTGATAAGTTGTAGCTCCAACATCTCTGCTGTCTGAATCTCCCCGATCTTCAATCTCCAGCTGTTAGTCCTTCGCAGGTCCACCTGCTGTAGGTCAACATCAAGCTCCCCCTTCGGAAACACCATATCTACTGACACCTCATTCGTATCATACGCATAGGGGATCTGTGAGAGTTTAGCTGACTCTCTGATACCGATCCCAGGTAGCTTCCCATTCCAGGACACCGGTAAACCGGAGCTCACCACCACTTGAACACCCACAGAGTTCACAAGAGCAGCTCTACACTGCTGATGGTTCCCAAGTAGTCTCTGAGCATCAGCAGGAAGATCCTGAAAGAGGGCACTCTCATTCTCCATCAGATGTGAATAGAACTCAGGAGGTCTTCTTACCGTCTGAGCGGCATTATTGATCAGGAGGTCTAAACGGTCATAGGTCTGTTCGATATAGTTGCAGAATATCTCAACACTCGGAGTATGGCGTAGATCGAGTCCATAGATATGGAGCCTCTCCCCCCACAATGGGTAATCCTTCTCTTTTGCATAACGCAGTGCTGAA
>CAZLZY010000321.1:0-3038 GCA_964564075.1 uncultured Spirochaetales bacterium | reverse complement strand
ACCCTACATCGAACATACTGTTGTTGGAGATGAAAGCCCCAACAACACAGAATACTACGAGTATAGGTAAAAGGATCGCTTTAGCGATAAGGATGACTCGTGCATAAGCACGCAGGAGGCCTGTCTGGAATATGAGCATGAAGACATTCGCTACTAGCAGAGCGAGGAAGATCGTCTGGATCATCTCAGGTGATTGAGTCAGCATAAGAGGTCCGATCTGTACACCATGAACCATGAAAGCTGCCATGATCAGGGCTACAGGAGAACTTCCGGGGATCCCAAGTGCGAGCATAGGGATCATTGCGCCACCGGATACCGCATTATTCGCTGATTCGGGTGCGACGATACCACTTGGATGCCCCTCCCCGAATCCTTCAGGGTCTTTGACGAACTTCTGTGCTGTCGAATATGCCATGAGTGATGCGGTCGATCCTGCAAGACCTGGGAGGATACCGATAGCGGTACCGATCGCACTTGATCTTAAGAGATTACCGATCTGACCTTTCAGCTCCTTGAACACCTTGAAGAAGTCACGATACCCAAGATTGACGCTACTCTTATCTATAGGTTTGAGTGATTTCCCTGTAGAGGAGAAGACCTCTGATAGTGCGAAGGTCGCAATGATCATAACGACCATCTTCACTCCGCCGGCAAGTTGGTACTGCCCGAAGGAGAATCGGATGAGTCCATCAATCGGATCAGTTCCGATAGTCCCTACCAACATACCGAGACAACAGGCGATGAAGCCTTTGATGATATCGCCACGAACGAGGGTCGACATCATACTCAAGGAGAGAGCTGTTGCCCCAAAGAATTCCCAAGGACCAAATCCAAGAGCCACTTCTGAAAGTACAGGTGTGAGGAACATCAGGATTATAGCACTGAACATCCCCCCAACGAATGAAGAGATGACTCCGAGTCCAAGAGCACGCATGGCCTCCCCTTTCTGGGCCATCGGGTATCCATCAAAGGTCGTGACCACCGCAGCGGCCGTACCAGGCATCCGTAAAAGGATCGCTGAGATCAAACCACCGGAGATCCCTCCGCAGTAGACTGCCAATAAGGTACTGATTGCAGCAACGGTCCCCATCCCGTAGGTAAGAGGAAGAACGACTGCAAGTGCCATGGGTGTGTTCAAACCGGGAATAGAGCCGAAACCAATTCCGATCAATACTCCACCGGCCATAAAAAGTAGAACCTGAAGATTCAGTATTTCTGTTATGACACCTATATCCATAGATTACTCCTAAACTTTTTCTAGAAACCGAATATGCCGGTTGGTAGATAGATACGCATTCCACGCATGAAGAGCTGGAAGAGCCCAAAAGCGAACACGAAAAAGACAGCAGAACGAATCAATAGACTCTTTAGGACTATCTGACCATCCGCCTTGTACATGAGAAAAGCTCCTGATGCAATCAGGAAAAGAGTTGAAGAAAGGACGAACCCTAGAATGGGCACTAACACTGAATAGACAATAGTGCCTAGCATGAAGAATCCTGGTGTACCTTTAAAAAGACTCCAGAATACTATAGGAATACTCAAAAGCGATTCATCCTTCTCTTCTGTATCTTTCTTAGCCTGTTCCAATCCATGCATGACTACTCTAACAATCTGAAGGATGATAAGGCCAAGCATGAACCAGGCGATACCTGACGGAAATGATGCAGGCCCACCAGAAGCTGAGAAAGACCCTTCAGCAAAACCTGAACTCTCGATCAGTACATAGATCGGGATCAGGGAAAAGACTCCATAAAATATCAATTGTGAAACCATAAAAACCTCTCGATAGAGCTTTCGCCCTAGACACCACGAATGCCTAGTAGATCACCACTAGGCATTCTGGATTACCTATTTGTTCATAAGTGGAGCAGTCTCTTCAAGCTCTGCAAATGATTCAACAAGCAGGTCAATATATGCATCAGTCGCTCTGAAACCAGATCTGACACCTAGTACTGCAAGCGCTTCAACATATTCTGGGTCTGCACATGCTTTCTCTATTGCCTCTGAAAGATATGCTATGATGTCTACTGGAGTCTCAGGAGGAGCCCAAAGACCGAAGGACTGTTCAAATGTGTAGGGAAGTCCAAGTTCTTGAAAAGTTGGTACATCTGGGAACGCCGCTACTCGTTCAGATCCAAATACTGCAAGTGCTCGGAAATCACCGGATTTCACATAGGGGGCACCGACTGAGATCGACTGTAAGAAGGTGTCGACTCTTCCACTGAGAAGTTCAGGTGCTGTTGGCTGTCCACCACCGATCGAGACTTTCTTGAAGGATACTCCATTCTCTTCTTCAACATGCAAAGATGCAAGATGGATAAGAGTTCCAGGAGATACACCCATGATGAGTGAATTTGGGGCTGCTTTGACATCTGCTACGATATCCGCAACAGTATAATATGGTGATTTTCCGCTAACATACATCGCTACTGAAGAGTCTGCGAATGATGAGATAGGGGTATAGTCTTTATAAGTCTTTTCAAAATTCCCTTTCAGGTAGGGAACAGGGATTCCTGGGTGAGCGATGAACAGGGTATATCCATCAGGCTTCGCATTAAAGACATGGGTAGCTCCAACTGTACCACCAGCTCCTGCCATGTTCGTAGGAACAAGATTGACTCCAGGGATCTGTTTGCCAAGCGCTTCGATGAATACTCTTCCTGTAGTATCAGTTCCACCACCAGCTCCAAATCCGATAATGAGTGTTATATCTTTCTTAGGGTAATCCATTCCTGAAGATTCCCCTTCCTGTTGTCCACCAGCAAAGACCATTCCACCAACGACCACCAATAGGATCATAGTTGCGATTAAAGCTAATTTCTTCATAATTCTCTCCTTTTTATACATGATTCAAAAAATTTAATAAAACCAAAAAACAGATCTTTCTTATCCTCCCCTTCATACATCACCGAATCCTGATCATCTTGCTTATCAGATATCGAGCTGCTTCAGGGTTGACTTTGAAGTCATCTATAATGAGTTTGGTCACATCGTTAAAACCTACCCTACTTCTATGCTCTTTTGCTAATCTCTGC
>CAZLZY010000320.1:0-3040 GCA_964564075.1 uncultured Spirochaetales bacterium | reverse complement strand
CTATCGATGTAAGCACGCCTCAGGTGATATCAATGAATATGTCAATGAAGCGAAGAGGATAGGGATGAAGAGACTAGGCTTCAGTGAACATATTCCCCTACCTCATGACAGGTGGTCACATGCACATATGGATAATGAGGCCTTTCCCGAATATATCGATAAGCTACGAGACCATCAAACGAAAGAGGCTCCAGAGTTGCAGATCTTCTTAGGGGGAGAGGTAGAGTATCTGAAAGAGTATCACTCGTTCTTCCATGATGAGATCCTCGCTAGCGGGAAATTAGAATACCTGATCGGTTCTCCCCATTGGATCAAGTCTCATGGGGAATGGGTATGGCCCTCAGAGCTCACTGATGTAAGAGGATTACTCTTATATTCTGAATATTGTGTGAACCTCATAGAATCTGGGCTCTTCCTCTATATGGGGCATCCTGATGTGATCTTCTCTGGATACAGAGAATGGGATAAGAATGCGATCTCTTTGGCGAAAGATATTATAGAGGGTTCACTCGCCTATGGACTACCCCTTGAGATCAATGCGAATGGATTGAGAAAATACTCGATCGAATCGATCGATCAGATCGAAGACTCTCTCTATCCAAACTATAATTTCTGGAAGTTGGCGGCTGAGTATCCGATCCAAGCTGTTATTGGCTCTGATGCGCATGCTCCTGAGATGCTTGGTGATAAACTTGATATCTGTAAAGAACTTGCAGCTTCACTGGGAATCTCCATCATCGATCCAATGGGGAAATAACAGATTGTTAGCAATCTCTCTTATTTTTTTCATAGCCTGCTGATTCTGAATGTAGTATCTTAATACATGAATGATACCATATCATCAGGAGGTGTATATATGAGGGAAACTAATCCCGAACAGTTCATTGAACAAGCGATAGAGGAGATCATGCCTATCCTAAAGGATGTCTTCGGAGGTAATCTGAAGATGGTTGCTCTTTATGGGAGTGCTGCAACAGGAGGCTTCATTAAAAGAGTCTCTGATGTGAACATCCTCATCATCGTCGGGGAATCCTCAGTGGACCAGATGCTTAGGCTCTCTAAAGAGGGTAAAAAAGGATTGATCGATTACCGGATCACCCCACATATACTATCAGAGAAAGAACTCATCACCAGTGCAGATGTATTCCCAGTAGAATACCAGGAGATACAGGCAACCATGAGATTACTCTATGGAGAGATGATGCTAGATTCTCTTGAGATAGGGAAGACGAATATTCGGCATCAGGTCGAATCTATGCTCAGAGGTGGGATGAACTCTCTCAAGCAGATCATCCTCATGACCTCTCGTGATGAGAAGATCTTCAAACGAGAACTCATATCATGGAGTGGTAGACAGATACCGCTCTTTAGAGCCGTATTACGACTCTATAATGCTCAATCAGAAGGTTGTTCATCCCTAGACATACTCAAACTGATCGAATGCCTTGAAGAGCATGTGCATGTTGACTGCTCTGCTTTCAGAGCACTTCTTGAATTAAGAGCAAAACAGGACACTCCTGTCGATATGAACGTTCTGATCACAAATCTAACAGAACAATATATGAAGATGGTGGAGGCTGTAGATGCAGGTGAATTTACGAGTTAGACGCTCTCTACTCATATCGTTGATATTCCTGCTAGTATCCTCATTAGCCTTTACAGCATTACCAAAACCTCAAGGGTTTGTGAGTGACTATGCTGATGTCATATCGAGCTCACAGGAGCAAGAGATCGAGGCCGTAGCAAAAGCACTAGCTGATTCTGGTAATATAGAGCTAGCAGTAGTTACCGTCGAATCCATGGATGGGGAAGCTATAGAGGAATACTCCTATGCTCTTGCACAGTCCTGGGGAATCGGTGATAGTGAAGATGATACGGGCCTACTATTTCTCCTAGCATTGGAAGAACGCCAAGTACGAATAGAGGTCGGATATGGGCTTGAAGGAGATCTTCCTGATGGACTCATCGGAAGGATCCTAGATGGCTATGTTCTTCCCCCCTTCAAAGAAGGTGATTATTCAGAGGGTATGGCTGAAGGAACTAAAGCGATAGCAGCTACCTTAGCTGATAAACGTGATTTTACCTTGCAGATATCCAATATTGACTCCTATGCAGCGTCAGAGAATGATAGTGAGAGCTTTGAAGATATCATCGGAACGATCTTCTCTATCCTCTTCGTCATCTTCATGATCTTCGGCAGGCTGAGGCTTTGGCCTCTGCTCTTCTTGGGATCAACACGAAGAGGCCCTTATCATGGTGGAGGCTTCGGTTCTTCAGGAAGAGGCGGCGGATTCGGCGGAGGAGGCTTCGGTGGATTTAGTGGCGGAGGCTTTGGAGGCGGTGGAGCCTCACGAGGATTTTAATAACAGCAGGAGATAAAAGGAATGAAGAAAGGTACGATAATAGGATTGGGTGTGTTGGTTGCGATTCTCTTGATCATAGTGATCGGGGTATCCTGGTTCGTCTCTACGAGGAACTCACTTGTCAGGATGGAACAGGAGATAGAAGGCCAATGGGCACAAGTCGAGAACCAGTTACAAAGACGATATGATCTTATCCCGAATCTGGTGAACACCGTCAAAGGGTATGCGAGTCATGAAGAGGGAGTCTTTACCGATATAGCAGATGCAAGAAGTAAGTTGGGTGGAGCAAATGGTGTCTCAGAGACAGCTGAAGCCTCCTCAGAGCTTGATTCAGCATTATCTCGATTACTGGTAATCGTTGAAGCTTATCCGAACCTGAAGGCTGATACAGGATTCTTGAACCTGCAGGATGAACTTGCAGGAACAGAGAATAGGTTGGCTGTCGCAAGAAAGAACTACAATGATTCAGTCAAGATATTCAATACAGAGATCCGTATGTTCCCAGCGACTATCGTTGCAGGAAGCATGGGGCTAGAGAAGCAGGATTACTTCGAGATCGCAGATGGGGTAAAAGATGCTCCTGTAGTGAACTTCGAATAAGATATATAGTATCTTTACCATACTAACATGAGTTTTTAATATAATCTACTAATAATTCTTACATATCTTCCTATATG
>CAZLZY010000319.1:0-3057 GCA_964564075.1 uncultured Spirochaetales bacterium | reverse complement strand
ATTGATACAGAGATTGGCAAGCACTTGGTCAAGTTGAGAGGGATCTATAAGAACAGTGCTATCTGATGAGCAGGGTAACCAGGCAAGATCAATATCTTCTCCAATCAATTTCTTTAGCATATCCAAAGTCTGTTCAATTTGCTCATTCACATCAAGAACCTTAGGTTCTATGTCTTGTTTGCGAGAAAAAGCAAGTAGTTGGCGGGTAAGCTCTGCAGAACGGTTAGCTGCTTTCAATATCTCTCCAACATCCTGATATACTGGATTAGTCGTGTCTATCTTTGCAAGAATAAAATCAGCATACCCGATAATAGCACCGAGCATATTATTAAAGTCATGTGCTACACCACCGGCCAAACGGCCTACCTCATCCATTTTCTGGGACTGTATGAGTTGCTCTTGAAGCTTTTTATTCTCTTCTTCACCCTGTTTCTGTTCAGTGATGTCCCTAAATTCAACAACGCGAACTCTCTTACCCTTGAAGGGGATATTTCGTGCCTCGAGACGTATGGGGTATTGTTCCCCATTTTTACGCACTCCTAATACTTCATAGTCCTTTTCATAACCAGAAAGTATAGTATTCATGACTTTTTCGCGATACTTCTCAGCTATCAACAGAAGTCCATCCATCCCTATCAGCTCATTATAGCTATATCCAGAAATCTCGGCGAGACCCTGATTACATTCAAGGATCATACCTTTGTCATGTATTGCGATACCCCCAAAGGAGGCATTGTGTAAAGCCTTGAATCGGACTTCGCTTTGACGAAGCTCCTCTTCCACCTTAACCCGTTGAGTGATCTCTCGCGAAACCCCAAGGATCGAGATGGGATTGTTTTGGGAATCTCGTATGAACTTTGCTCTGATCGCATCCCAACCTTTGGTCCCACCGGCTACATATCGTTCAACCTCTAAGGAACTGTTAATTAAATAATCATTCATATATAGCATAAATATCCCTGTTGTGATATACTATTTACATGATAGATGAAGCAACAAAAAATAGGATAGCCAAGGCGATGCCCATGCTTTCGGAAAACCAGAGACGGAAGTTTCTGGGTATTGAGGCGCTGGCTTTGGGCCATGGTGGAATCCAAGCCATAAGCAAGCTTACCGGAGCATCCCGCTCGACTATTACCATCGGCATGAAAGAAGCGGAAGCAGCAGAATCTGACCCCAAGGCCAGACCTACCGCGAAAGGGATCGGTCGTGTACGCACCAAGGGTGCAGGAAGAAAAAGTATCGAGGAAACCAACATTGGTATCCTCAAAGCCCTTGAGGCACTGGTTTCAGAATCCACGATAGGAAACCCTGAGAATCCCCTATGCTGGACAACAAAGAGCCTGAGAAACCTTCAAAAGGAGCTTGAAAGCCAAGGGTATAAGATAAGTCACGTAAAGGTCGGCGATCTTCTAGGAAGGCTGGGCTACAGCCTCCAGCTCAACCAGAAGGCCCTCCAGGTTGGCGAAGCCCATGTTGACAGGGATGAGCAGTTTCTCTATATCAATGACAAGGCAAAGTCCTTTATGAAAGATTTACAACCAGTAATCTCTGTTGATACAAAGAAAAAAGAAAACATTGGAAACTTTAAGAACAACGGTGCCGAATATGCTCCTAAAGGTAATCCCACAAGGGTGCTTGACCATGACTTCCCTATCTTGGGATTGGGGAAGGCCAGTCCTTATGGAATCTATGATCTGCGGGAGAATGAGGGGTATGTGAGTGTGGGCATCAGTAGTGACACGGCAAAATTTGCCACACAGAGCATCCGCTCCTGGTGGGAGGAGATGGGATGCCTCAAGTATCATGGGGCATCAAGACTCTATATCACCGCCGATGGTGGAGGTAGCAATGGAAGCAGGAACAAACTCTGGAAGAAGTCATTGCAGGAATTGTCCAATGAGATAGGGTTGGAGATCCATGTCTCTCACTTCTCTCCGGGGACTTCCAAGTGGAACAAGATTGAGCATCGCATGTTCAGCCACATAAGCCAGAACTGGAGAGGTCGTCCCCTTGAGTCTCTAGCAATTATCATCAGCCTGATAGGATCCACGACAACTAAGGGTGGTCTGAGAGTACAATGTGGTATTGATGACAATGAGTATGAGAAAGGTATCAAGGTTACAAATGAGGAACTCGAATTGCTCAACATTAGCAGACATGAGTTCCATGGGGAGTGGAATTATTGTGTATCACCGTCAGAGATTTTTGCTTAGTTTATTTATTTACAGATCCTAAGCTATGCTACGCCACTTTGTCAAAACCAAAATTTAGTAGATTCCATGGGATTATCATCCGTATTCATTTTACATACTGGGCTAATCAACTGGGCTCAGCCTAGATTGCTACTTCTTGCCTCACAAGCTGAAAGTCAAAATCACAGTGAATCGAGTGTTACGCCCACCACCGGTATCATGAATCGCTAAGAAATATTATACCCCGGGGTTTGCTTTTACATCTGAAAAAGCATCTCTTCATACCTTGGAAAGGGCCAATCCTCTTTTCCGATGAGACACTCAAGATTGTCTCCGTATTCACGCACCTCATCCATCAAAGGAAGAAGTCTATCCTTCAGTTTGCATGCTTTTTCATATTCAAAACCTTCCTCTATGAGATTATTGATGACCTTCGCCAACTCGTCAGTCTTTCTCAGAAGTTCAGAAGAATTATGATGGATTTCTCTTAGCATATCTTCTTCGACCCTTGTGTCGAGGCCTTCTAAAAGTTTTTTAGAATTGAAAAGTGAGGAAGCTATTCTTCCCGCGTATTTCAGGGTTGCCGGAACAATCTGTAATTTTGACATTTCAACCATTACCCCAGCCTCAATATTAATTTCTTTGATATATTTTTCTACACTAATATTAAATCGTGACTCAAGTTCAGGGAGGGTAAACACCTTCTGACTTTTAAAGAGGGTCACTGCCGATTCAGATTTAATTTCAGGAAGTACATCAATTGTTGTAGGATAGTTCTTTAAACCTCTGCGCTCAGCTTCATCAAACCACTCCTGAGAATAACCGTCTCCATTGAATATGATCCTTTTGTGCTCTCTATAAA
>CAZLZY010000318.1:0-3067 GCA_964564075.1 uncultured Spirochaetales bacterium | reverse complement strand
GAGGCCTCAATAAGCAAAAGAAAAGGTGAGAAACGATCAGCAGCACTTTCACTCAAAGAACAACTGCAGGAAACAACTCTTACTATCAAGATGAATGCTGGTGAATCAGGAAAACTCTTCGGTGCTGTTACAAGTCAGACTATCGTTGAAGCACTGATGAAAAAAGGAATTGAAGTTGATAAGAAAAAAATCGATGTTCCTTCACACACCATCAAAATGGTAGGAAACTACCAGATCTTAGTAAAACTCTACGAGAGAGAATCTGCAACAGTAAAGATCACAGTCATCTCTGACCGTGATGATCAGATTGCGGCAGCAGCAGCATCTGCGGCAGCTCCTGAAGAAGCTACTATGGTAGCTAAAGAAGTTTTTGTTGAAGAAGTAGTAGTAGCAGACGAAACTGTAGAAGAATAGAATATTACGTAAAGGAAATCTTATGTCAACTGCTGACTTACTGGGAAGGGTGCCACCTCATAATAAAGAGGCAGAACGAGCAGTGCTCGGTGCTGTCTTGATCGATCAAGAGGCAGCCGCTCTTGCAGTTGAGTATCTGAAAGCAGATGATTTTTATATGAAGGCTCATGTCTTCATGTTCACAGCAGTGACAAAGATTTCTGGTAACGGAGAGGTCATTGACCTCATAACCTTAACCGAGGAATTAAAGCAGACAAACATGCTTGATTTCTGCGGTGGGGTTTCTTATATCGCTGCTGTCACATCAGCTGTACCTACCACAGCAAATATTGAATTCTATGCCAAGATCGTAAAACAACAGAGTATTAGACGAAAATTGTTGAAGATCTCAAATAATCTCATTGCTAAAGCTTATAATGAATCAGAAGATACTCAAGAACTTCTTGCTGAAGCAGAGAAGCTCATCTATGATATATCTGACGAGAGTAGTTCTACTGGAAAATATAGAAGTACTGTAGAGATCGTTGATGAGACTATCAAGTACCTGGAAGAGTTGGTAAAAGCTGGTGGCAAGATGTCTGGTGTCCCTAGTGGATACGCCAAACTTGATGACCATACTAGTGGATTCCAAAATTCTGAATTCATTATTATTGGTGCTAGACCATCAGTTGGAAAGACGGCATTCGCATTATCAATGGCTTCCCATATTGCTTTAAGAGAGAAGTTAGCAGTCGGATTCTTCACATTGGAGATGTCCGGTAAGTCCTTGATGCAGAGATTATTATCAGCAGAAGCTATGGTAGACTCGAAGAAACTTCGTAGTGGATTGTTAGGTAATAAGGATTTCTCTAAACTCACAGATGCAGCAGGAAGACTTTATGAAGCCCCTCTTTTTATTGAAGATACACCAAATATAAAACTCTTGGATCTTAGAGCTCAGGCTAGAAGAATGAAGAAGAATGAAGATGTCAAGATCATTTTTATTGACTATATCGGTCTTATTGAATCAGAGAGCAAAGGTTCTATCCCAAGACATGAACAGGTAGCTGAGATCTCAAGATCTTTAAAATCTCTTGCTAGAGAGCTAGATATACCTATCGTATGCCTTTCTCAGGTAGGTCGACAATCTGAAGGTAAAGAACCGAATCTCGCAGACTTAAGAGACTCTGGCTCAATTGAGCAGGATGCTGATGTCGTAATGTTCATTCATAAAGAACGTGATACTGAGAAAGAGATCGATAATCAGGACAAAGAGATAATCGAGACTCAGATCATCTTAGCAAAACAGAGAAATGGTCCTATTGGTACTTTGAAATTGGGATTTCAGCCTAAATACACAAAATTCGTTTCTCTTACAAGAGATCACCAATAACATTATCACCTCATAAAGAAACTAATATCATTGAACAACGTAAGGACCATAATCGTAATGAGAATACCAAATCCGATGAGTTGTAGTCGGTAATAGTTCTGAGGAGAGAATCCTCTATGTAGAATACCTTCAGTCATAGAGACGATCATTTGTCCCCCATCTAATGCTGGTATTGGTAGAAGATTAGCAAAACACAGTGCAACACTAATAAAACCTAATAATCTAAATACCGTAGTTATTCCCACAAGAAATCCTTCTGAGAAACTTTGAGAAGTAGCAGTCCCTACAAGATACGTTATCTTTATGGGGCCAGCCATAGCTTCTTTAAGATCAAGACCTTTGAATAGAAGGGATAAGCTATGGAATGCAAGTCCAAAGGTTGATATGGTCTCAGTGAAACCTTTTTGAATAGATTGGAAGATAGTATAATCAGGGGTAGATACGTTAAGCAGTGGGAACCCAGCATTAAATAGCGGGTGGCCTTCTGCATCATAATCGGAAAATACAGACAAGATCTTTTTTTCACCATCACGTATGATGGTATATAGATGCTCTTTACTTGAATTAGTGGTTATAAAAGAGTAGATATCGATAACACTATTAATCGTAGTATCATCGATCTTTACAATCTTATCTCCAGGTCTGATCTCTGAAGCAATAAGCATGGAACTCTCTGGTATAGATTCAATGATTGGTTCTATCCAAGGAGCTATTCCAATAACACCCGTACCTGTCTTCTTGTTCAGTTCAGGTACCAAAGTACTAGTTATTATCTGACCCTCATGTTCAAAGGTAAGTGATAATTCTTCGTCAACCTGATCGATCAGCACATTCTGGATATCAGAAAAATTCAAGATGGATTCACCATCGATAGATAAGATCGTATCACCTGATTTCAAACCGGAAGCTTCAGCAGGACTCAAGGTCAAAGTATTCCCATAGATCTCAGGATAGTCTGCTGCAAGGATGATCTTATTTGAGAAAGTTTGAATATCATATCCCACAGACCAGACGATCGAAAAAAGTATAATTGCGAAGATGATATTGAAGAGAGGACCTGCAGCATAGGTGAGGAATCTCTGCCACGGGGAAACAGAGAAGAGTGATCCTTCTGAATAGGGGAAGGTCTTTAGTTTTTTCTCAATTGCTTCTTTGAATTCATATTCTCCCTTCATTCGGCAGTAACCGCCAATCGGAAGTATATTAATCCTGTATTCAGTGGTTCCTTTTGTGAATCCAACTAGTTTTGGACCCCATCCAAGAGCAAAACTCTCAACCTCT
>CAZLZY010000317.1:1983-3069 GCA_964564075.1 uncultured Spirochaetales bacterium | reverse complement strand
CATATGAAATATATTGGAGCACATGTAAGTGCAGCTGGTGGTGTATATAATGCACCGGCGAACGCACATAAGATAGGAGCAAAGGCTTTTGCTCTCTTCACGAAGAGCCAGCGACAGTGGAAGGCAAAACCGCTCACTGAAGAAGATATCATCAAATTCAAAGAGGCTATGACCACCTATGGGTATGAGCCTTTTCAGGTACTTCCTCATGACAGTTACCTGATCAATCTGGGTAATGCAGATCCTGAGAAGAGACAGAAGAGCCTTGATTCCTTCACTCATGAGCTCGAGCGAGTCTCCATGCTAGGACTTGATAGACTCAACTTCCATCCTGGAGCTCATCTTAAGGTGATCGAACCATCAGAATGCCTCACACTCATAGCAGAGAGTATGAATGAAGCTATTCAGAGAGTCCCCGATATTAAATTGGTGATAGAGACCACTGCAGGTCAAGGGTCAGCACTTGGTAGAAGCTTTGAGGATCTTGCAGCCATCATCGAGCAGGTTGATGATAAGGCTCGAGTCGGAGTCTGTATCGATACTTGCCATATATTCGCGGCAGGTTATGATATTAGAACACGAGAGACCTATGATAAGACCATGGCTGATTTCGAAGCAATCGTTGGATTCGATAAGCTTATGGGAGTCCATCTTAACGATGCGAAGAGTACGTTCAACAGCCATGTTGATAGACACCATAGTATTGGAAAGGGAAATATCGGAATAGATACCTTCTCCTATATCATGAAAGATGATCGTTTCAATAATATCCCGATCGTACTTGAGACCATCGATTCTGAGATATGGGATGAAGAGATAAGATTACTCTATGAACTTGAAAAGAAATAAGAGATGAAGAATAGGAATATATTCCCTCATAAGGAGCGACCTCTGATCTTTGGACATAGAGGTTTCTCTACGGTTGCACCTGAGAATACCATGGAAGCTTTCTCTCTCTGCGTAGAGAGAGGTATCCCTGGCATAGAACTCGATGTCCATATCTGTGCCTCTGGAGAGCTCGTGGTAACTCATGATTTCTCTGTCAAACGGGTGTCAGGATATGACGGGATCGTCGAGAAGATGTCT
>CAZLZY010000317.1:0-1973 GCA_964564075.1 uncultured Spirochaetales bacterium | reverse complement strand
ATCATCAACTTCGTTCCCTTGATGTAGGATCTTTCAAGGGTCCTGAATTCGAAGGGGCCTATATCCCTCTCATGGAGGAGCTCTTCAGCACCTTTGGTGATGCTCTCTATTATGATATCGAATTAAAACAGGAAACGATAAAGGATATGGGACTTTCTGCCTCATTGTATGAACTGATTCAAAAACACTCCATGCAAGAGAGTTGTATCATATCCTCGTTCAATCCCTTCTCAGTGAGATCTTTCAGAAAGGCATCGAAGAATAGGATACCTACAGCCGTCATCTACTGTGAAGATGATAGGGTCCCGAAACTCCTTCAACATGGGAAAGGACGCTATATTGCTGGGTGTGGAGTCTTAAAACCCCACCATACGCTCATCACCGATAGACAGTTCGCCATTGATCATACTCGCAGGGACTACCCTATCATCTCTTGGACAGTTAATTCTGAGGACGAGGCACGACGCCTCATCGATCTGGGAGTGGATGGTCTTATTGGGAATGATCCAGGAATGTTACTAGCTCAATTATAGCAGTTTACTGATGATCAAAGAAGCAGCTATCTGCCCAAACCGCTGAAACGCTGCCTTCTGAGCCTCCATCGATGTAGCCCCTACCGCATTAGCGGCAAATGTACCGCTTTCAGCATATAGGGAACCATCTTCTAATGCATAGATCCTCGCATCACCTTTTACTGAGGCGATATGAGATCCACTTGATTCTACGATCGAGGTCACTCCAGCACTTCCGATCACTGCAATCGAGCGAGAATCTCCATACGTCTCTTTCGCATAGGCTAGCATCGTCTCCTCATCTACCAAGATATCAGTAGGGTCTATCCTGTTCACAAAGATCCCATCATCTTTTAATGAACTGATAAGGGCCTCTAGTGTGAATGAATCCAGAGTCAATGTACCGTTCTTCTCATAATCTAGAAAAGCTACCACGATCACTGATCCTGCGATATCGGAAGAGATAGAGAACTCGAACTCAAGGCTCTTCTTCACGACAAGGGAACGAAGTTCTATGATATAGGGGTCATCAGCTCCGATAGATTCCGAGAGAGTCGCTAGCTCATCTTCTATATCTAGGTATATCCTCACTACTCCTGATCCTCTAAAACTCGTATGGTTAGGGGCTACCGTTAGCAGTCCCTTCGAATCAGTGGTATCGTTTAGTTCCTGCTGTCGAACTTTACCTGCCGCATTCTTGATAGGAAAGGTCACGGCAAGGGGTAATCCCTCTATCTTCGGTGCGAAGATACCGGTCCCGCGGGTCACTCTAACCGTAAAGATCCCCTGTTTAGGATCAGTAGCTTCACTTACGATATTCAACCCTTCCAAAACAGAGATAGCACTCTTCATCAGACCATCATATCGTGCTTTAGATTCTGCGAGGGGTGATGTATAGGCAATCTGCGCGGCATCAATATAATTCATGAATGCCTGATAGTCATCCTGTCTCTTATATGCTGCCTTTGCTTCTGATTCTGGAGCGTTGATACTCTCCTCATCAGCTTTGATCGTATCACGATTATCACGAACGAGCTTGCTGATGATCTTTCTGTTAGCCTCTGCAATGATATAGACCTGTAATCCATCTCCACTCTCTCTGATGAACTCATTAGTGATCAATAGTCCGAGATCGGCGATCGCTCCTGTCTGAAGCAGTTCCCTGCTATAGGGCTCTTGCGTACTATAACCAAGGAACTCAGATATATCTGTCAACAAGTCCTCATAGGCGAACTGTCTAGCAGTCATCTCGAATCCATCAGGGTCTACCCCCTCAGATACGAAGAAGACTTTAGACAGGGAATTTACCGGCTTCTCTATGACCCAGACCGGGACATCCTGTACCCAAGCCCTAAGTGTTGAACATCCCGTCAGAAGCAGGACACTGAGAAGCAGTATACAGATACTGATTACTATACGATTCGAATATTGTTTCATCTACTACCTCCAGATATCACATTC
>CAZLZY010000316.1:0-3106 GCA_964564075.1 uncultured Spirochaetales bacterium | reverse complement strand
AGATGGACAACCTTGTTTAAAACTAACGCCAAGACTGCAAGGGGATCTACATTACCTAAAGGATACAGAGGCAATTCATCTATTGGATGCGTGGAAAATATGGAGGGCCTTTTGCAGAGGAGTCAGCAAAGATATTTCGTGACTTTGAGACTATGGTCCAACTCCATATCCCCTATATACGCTCAGAGAATATTGTGTCCATTCATCCTGCAGAGGAAGCGTTCTCAGATTTTCTCCGTGTTTGATACACAACATGATTTGAAAACGCACCCCTAATCAAGACCACGGGGAACCTTGCATTCGTCCATGATATTCTTCGCAATCTCAAGTTTCGCTATATACAACGGTTTCACCACTGTGGTGAAAGTGCTATTTTTAGTGAAAGTAACTTCAATTATCGTTGCTTTTTTTCGTTTCACTATATATACTGATTTTATCACGGTGGTGAAAGGGGGGTTTTTAATGAATCCAAATTCCACAGTTTATGTGAAGGAGTATGAACAGCTCAGCAAAAGCTTAGCAAAAATTCCTGTGATCGATCGATACAACCATCTATATGACAAAAAAGATGGGTTCCTCGCAAGTCTTATTTTCAAGGATGCAACAACCGTAAGCCTTGATGTGACCGTCCTGAGTAGGGCATTCCCCTCCATTATCTCCAAAATCGTCAGTGGACAGAAGAATGAAGATCTCAACCTTGAAAACAGTTATTTTGTAATAATGGCTCCCTACATATCCACAGAGTCAGCTACACAATGTGAACGGCTCGGCATCGGGTACCTGGACATGTCGGGGAATTGCAGGCTGGTGATCCGCTCCCTGTATGTGTACGATCAAGGACACTCAAACAAGTTTACCAAGAAACGTACAGCAAAAACCATATTCAATCCTTCCTCAAAAGTCTCATCGCTGATCCTTAGGGAAATCATACGTGATGTAGCCTATCGTTGGAAGCTAAGTCTCCTTTCAGATAAACTGCAATGCAGCATCGGGCAGGTTTTCAAGGTGAAAGACTACCTCTGCGAGCAACTCTGGGCACAGATGTCTTTAGATGGATTGCAAATCCTCGATCCTGGGGCGATTATGCACGCTTGGAGTGAAGCATATGTGAAGAAATCGGCGTCATTCGAAGTAATGGATTGTCATACTTTACTGCCGATATCTGAATTTGAAGATAGCGTACGCCAGATCAATGATAATTCAGGTATCGACTGTTATCTTACCGGTTTCGCCGGTGGGGTGAGGTACGCACCTGTAGTACGGTATACCAAAGTACATCTACTGGTAAGGGAAAGGAACCTTAATGCATTTTTGGAAGCCGCTGCCTGCAAGCAGGTCGACTCCGGTGCGAACGTACAGGTCCATGTGCTTCCCAGCGAGGAGATGTTTCATGACGCAAGGAATATCAAGGGCCAGCAAGTAGCCTCTCCTGTGCAAGTGTATTTGGACTGCATGCGGTTGAAAGGACGTGGAGAGGAAATTGCCAAGGCCATGCTAACAAAGGAGATAGAGAAATGATCAAAGACGAGGATCGGTCGCAGCAGCATCGATTATTCGGAAGGTCAGAGGGATGCCGCCCACAGAGTTTTGGTCGAGTTGTGCTCACTGTTTGCTCAATACCAGGATGATATACGCATCATCGGTGGATGGGTACCCGAATTGTTGTTCCCCGATCAGGGACATGTTGGGAGTGTCGATGTTGATATGCTGATCAACCATCTAACATTGAAGGACGAAGGCTACCAGACCATGGCGAGGATCCTGTTGAATAACGGATATATTGAACATCCTGACAAATACTTCTCTTTTATCAAACAAGTTGCGATAAATGAAGTGCTATTTGATGTCGATGTGGATATCCTTGCCGGCATGTATGGTGGGACAAGAAAGAAAAAACACAGCCAACATGTCCAGGGACTGAAGGCCATGAAGGCAACTGGTGGGGATATTGCTTTCAAGTTTGAACCACTCCGAGTAAAATTGGAAGCACCAAGATCTGATGGAGCAATCGATACGGCCCGGGTGAACGTTGTCGCTCTTGTCCCGTATTTTGTAATGAAAACTGCCGCAATGGGGAGAGGGAAGGCAAAGGATGCCTACGATATATATTTCTTGATCAAGCACTATTTAGGCGGTGCCAAGCAACTGGCGCTTGAATTCTCCAAATCATCCGAAACACAAATAGTTCGTGCGATGAGAGAAAAACTGTCGGAGAAATTCGCCTCGGTTGATCATGCTGGCCCGGTTGATATTGCAAACTTCATGGATTTGTCGGATGAACAGGAAATCGAGATGATCCGCCGGGACGCCTTTGAACAAGTCCAGGCATTGCTATCGTCAATCTGATTACCACACCTACATACCCATGAAGCGATTCATGAATTCGTCGCGTGGCGATACTTCATGTGGTAGAAGTCCTTGATTGAGTGACTCCTATAACCTTCTTACCGACTCCCTCTCG
Source organism: uncultured Spirochaetales bacterium (assembly GCA_964564075.1). Lineage (GTDB taxonomy): Bacteria > Spirochaetota > Spirochaetia > CAKZLE01 > CAKZLE01 > CAKZLE01. Next base: position 645 of record CAZLZY010000316.1, on the reverse strand, counting down.
ACGATATAGTGATCAAGAATGATCTCTTCGCTGATATCACCACACTTATTGATAAGCTCCATCGCTATCTTCCCCAACTCTTCTATTGGTTCATGGAGGGAAGTCAAGGCAGGATAGGAACTCACCGCATCTAGAGTATCACCGTAACCGATAACCGATAACTCCTCAGGAACTCTTCGGCAGGTCCTATGCAAGTAGTTCATCGCTCCTATAGCCATCATATCAGATGTGGCGAATACTGCTGTCAGATTCAATCCTCGGCCTTCTAATACTGCCATTGAGGTGATTCCACTCTCGTAGCTATGATCACCATAGGCTACATACGACGGATCATAGGAGATACCCGCATCACTCAACGCTCCCTTATATCCTTCAATCCTTGGTTTACTCAGAAGAGGATCGTCTTCCCTACCTGATATTAAACCAATCTCTCTATGACCACAGGAAATCAGATACTGAGTAGTCGTATAGGAGGCATACAACTCATCGATGTGAACACAAGGGAGGGTATAAGGAGCAGCCTTAGTACCCACTACTACGACCGGTATAGGTAGAGAAGAGAGAAGCTTGCCATACTCATCAGTGATAGGATCACTGATGATAAGTATCCCCTCTACCCTCTTCTCGCTCAAAACCTTGAGATAG
>CAZLZY010000315.1:0-3119 GCA_964564075.1 uncultured Spirochaetales bacterium | reverse complement strand
GTCCCTTCAGGTTATGATAACAAGTTGTATTCTTTATTTGTCGTCACTGAGTATGTGTGGTAGGATTTGCTATGCGAATTCGAACGAAACTCATATCATTAGCAACGATCTTCATTATTGGGTCCCTTCTGTTCATTGGATTGGGGCTCTATACCATGAAAAGAGTAAATGCGATAAACAACTCAGTCCAGAAAGGTATCGAGATGCAAGTCCATTCTCGTGAAGTCCATTCTCTGATGAAGGATATGGTATTCGATATCTTCGTTCCTAAGGTGTATGGCCAGTTGAAGTCCTATACCTATTCTCCAAGAACGACGGTCACCGTCAAGGAGTGGAGGAACTCAGTCGAACAATATCAAAGATCATTCAATGAATTCATGGAGATGAGTAAACAACTGAGTTTCTCGAATCAAGAACTTCTCGACCAATATAATACGGCCAATACTATGCATAATCGTGCTATGGAACGCTTAGATGAATTGAATATCTCGATCATAAACCTTCTCGATACTATCGGGTCGATAGATGAGGGTCGGTTTGACCTGATCTTTAGTGATGAGACCTTCATCCCCTTCTTCGAGGAGTTCAGAGACACCACCTACTACTTTGTCGATAGTTTTGAGAGTTTCATGAACTATTTCATCGAGCAGTATAGTGCCTATGGGAAAGATCTCGAACGCCAAGTAACCATCCTCTATATCATCCTAGCCATCTGTATCGCTGGATTGTGTATCACCATCTCTCTGATCTTCTCCCGTGATATCATCATGAAGATCGAGAGAGTCAGGTATTCCTTTGAACGAGTCTCGAAAGGAGACTTCTCACAGCCGATGGATAGTACTGGAAAAGATGAATTCAGTGAATTAGCGGTCCATTTCAATGATCTCACTTTGGACCTGAAAGAGAATGTTGATACTATTCTCAGCCTTTCCCAATCAGTAGGTACCTTGATCTCAAATGATACAGATCTGATAGAGATGATGAATATCATAGCAAAGATCGTTGTTGAAAAGACACCAGGAGATTTCGCCTGTGTCCATCTGCTCGGTACAGACCCTGTTGTATCTGGTAGGACGACTTTGAAACTGAGAAGCGAAGAGGGTGATAAGACCAATATGCTATCTGAACATCTCAGTGATCTACGTAAAGAGGTGATACTCTCAGGTGCTTCAACTCTACTCTCAGCAAAAGAGCTATTAGAACTCTTTCCTGAGCTTTCCTCGATCATGATCCTTCCTCTCTTCATGGAGAAGGAGATCGTTGGTACATTGACAGTCGCTATACATCGGCCTTCTGCCGGTTTCACAGACCTTGGGATCGTCCGACTTGCTACTTTCTCCCAGTTTGCCTCTCTCATGATGGATAATCATGTGAAATATCTTGAACTGATCAGTCTGGGAGAGGCTGAGTATCAGGCTCTGCAGTCTCAAGTTCAACCTCATTTTATCTATAATATCTTGAATGGTTTCATCGGTCTCAATAGATTGGGCGAGAAGAAGGGCCTCGAGAAATCGATCATTCATCTCAAAGAGATGTTACGTTACACCCAGGATTCCAGAAGAGTGACGACGATGGCTGAAGAGTTCAGTTTTGTGAAGAATTATTGTGAACTTCAGAAGCTCAGATTCGGTGATCGTCTTGAGTATTCCATAGAATTGGCAGAGGGTTTAGAAGATATTGAGATCCCACGACTTATCCTGCAACCTCTTGCTGAGAATGCGATACTACATGGGCTTGAACCCTTAGAGGATAAGACCGGAGATCTTTCAGTCGAAGGATTTCATACCATGGAGGATGGAGAACCCAAAGTCACCATCGTCGTAAGAGATAATGGAGTGGGTTTCTCTTTAGAGACACTCTCTGAGAGAGAACATATAGGTATCGGGAATGTCAGGAAACGATTCAAATATTCATTCCCGAATTCTGCATTCAATATAAAGAGCGATCCCGGGAACGGGACTGAGATAAGGATGACCTTCCATGAAATGCATCATAGCTGATGATGAGTATCTTGTACGTTTCAGCATACTCGATATGCTTAAAGAGATAGCTGATGAGACCTCGATAACCTTCTCTGAGATCGAACAGGCCAGTGATGGAGAAGAGCTGTTGGTACTGCTTGAAGAACACCAACCGGATCTGGTCTTCGTTGACATAAGGATGCCAAAGGTCAATGGGCTAGAGGCGATCGAACGGGGGCGAAAGATATCCCCGAACACCTTCTGGGTCATACTGACCGGTTATGCAGAATTCGATTATGCTAAACGTGCGATCACTCTTGGAGCAGTTGACTATCTTCTTAAACCTGCTTCGACAGAAGAGATCTCTGGTTGTCTCAAGACGGTAATCGGTAAGATCGAAGAGAGAAAGGTCTCGAATAGGATACAACTTGAACATCAGATGAATGGAGTCATTAGTAATACGCTCTCTGAAGAGGATATGAAAGGACCTTGGTTCTTCTCTGGTAAAGTCATCATCCAAAAGGTCGTAAATAATACCGTAGAAGAATTTCAGAAATATACCACTCTAGTGAAGAGGATACAATTCTTCTCAGATCAGTCTCTCGGTACCTACGTTACCATTGGGACCTCCTCTCTCGATGATGGTAGTTTCCTCATGGTCCTACAAGGGTCCACAGAGGTAATAGTCTCTGAAGGGGGAGAAGCTCTTGAGAGACTTCTCTTAGAATTCCCTAAGCTTCCAGCTAGCTACTCTACTGAGACGAGAGGTTCTCTCATAGATTGTATTAATGCAGTAAATATTCTTGTAGTCGAGAATCAGACTGTAGCAACGATCCCTTTCCCCGGGAATATCGCTGCAGAGCCGGTCTCCTCAAATCGCCTGATAAATAAAGCACTTATCATACTTTCTGACTCCTTCTCAGAAGAGATCGGACTGGCTCAAGTAGCTGAGCTGTTATCGGTCACACCTAACTACCTGTCTTATGAGTTCCATAAGGAACTTGGAAAGACCTTCACACAATATATAACCCAACTACGCCTTGAAAAGGCGATAGAACTTCTTGGAAAACATATGTATACCATCAAGGAGCTTGCCGGCCTCGTAGGCTACAGTAGTAGTAAACACTTCTCAAAAGTGTTCAAACACCACTACGGGGT
>CAZLZY010000314.1:0-3121 GCA_964564075.1 uncultured Spirochaetales bacterium | reverse complement strand
CTTCTCTATACTTGCGCTGGGAGTCTTCATCAGCTTCAGGATCCTGGATTTCCCAGACCTGACAGTCGATGGCTCCTTTGCCACAGGTGCAGCGATCGCAGCTATTTGTATCATCAATGGTCTCGGCATAATCATCGGCACAGTCCTCGCCTTCATCGGCGGGGCTCTTGCCGGTGTCACTACCGCAACGATACATAATAAACTCAAGGTCCCCAACCTCTTATCGGGTATCCTCGTCATGACCATGCTCTACTCGATCAATATCAGGATCTTAGGTGGTAGAGCGAATGTCGCTTTACTTCGAGTAGATACACTAATCACGAAAGTGATCGGCCTCGGTGGTTCAATACCTAGAGAATACACGTTATTGATCTTCATGCTCCTCTTTGTTGGGATCATCAAGGTACTGATTGACCTATTCTTCAGGACTGATCTTGGTATCACGATGGGGGCTCTTGGTAACAATGAGCAGATGATAACCACGAACGGAGTGAATCCGCAAACCATGAAACTCATTGGTCTTGGTCTCTCAAATGGCCTTGTTGCTCTTTCAGGAGCACTACTCGGTCAGTATCAGGGATTTGCAGATGCAAAACTCGGACAGGGAATGATCGTAGAGGGACTAGCAGCAGTCATGCTCGGTGAGTTCCTTCTCAGATCGAACAAGATCTTCTACATAACCTTACGAGTCGTCCTAGGGGCTATCCTCTATAAGGGACTCATGTTCTTCGGTCGATACTATGGATACTACATCAATATGACTCCAAGTGACTTGAAAATGATCACCAGTATACTCGTGATCGTCTCTCTTGTTATCGCAAAGAGTCGGGATGCAGCAGGACAAAGGAGGAAAGAGAAAAAATGATAACATTAGATTCAATCTCAAAAGTCTTTCATCCTGGAACAGTGAATGAGAACCTTGCTATCGATAAGGTCTCACTCAAAGTGAACCCTGGTGATTTCATCACGATCGTAGGGAGTAATGGGGCTGGTAAGACCACCCTATTCAATCTGGTCTCAGGTTCACTCTTCCCCAGCAGCGGAGTAGTGAGTATCCATGATAAGGATATGACCAAGATCCCCGAATACCGAAGAGCGAAACATATCGGACGTATCTTTCAGGACCCGACTCTCGGTACAGCGGCGAATATGTCTCTTGAAGACAATATGGTCATCTGTAGTAAGAAGGGGTTCAAGGGTATCAAGATGAGCCTCAATACAAGTAAGCGAAAGTTCTTCCAAGAAGAGCTCAAACCACTTGAGATGGGGCTAGAGAATCGACTCAAAGATAACGTAGGACTCCTCTCGGGAGGCCAACGTCAAGCTCTCACACTACTCATGACTGTCCTGTCACGGCCAGACCTTCTCCTACTAGATGAACATACTGCAGCACTAGATCCAAGGAACGCTCAGATCGTCTTAGACCTTACTCAGCAGTTCATCATTGACTATAACCTTACCGCTATGATGATCACCCATAACATGAAACATGCTATCGATTACGGTAACAGACTCCTCATGATGGATAAGGGCCAGATCATCTTAGACGTATCAGGTGAAGAGAAGAAACGTCTGACTGTAGATGCTCTTGTGAAGAAGTTCCATGAGATCAAGAAAGAAGAGTATGCCTCTGATGAGGATCTTCTCGTAACATAGACACATTCTTTATAAGAATCAAAAAACAGCAGGTTTCAAACTTGCTGTTTTTTTTGTATACTATCCTTTAGAGAATAAGGAGAAGTCCACATGAACATGCTAAAGATCACTGATGAGATACAGGAAGCATTACTAGAGAAAAGACCGGTAGTAGCCTTAGAGACTACCATAGTCTCTCATGGTATGCCCTACCCTGAGAATATAGAGACTGCCAGATTGTTAGAAGATATGATACGTTCACAGGGAGCTGTCCCAGCTACGATCGCGATCCTTGATGGGAAGATCAATGTTGGGATCAGTGATGACCAACTCGAGTTCCTCGGGACGAGTAAGGATATCGTGAAGGCCAGCAGAAGAGACCTTCCTGCCGTATTTGCAAAGAGACTCCATGCAGCCACTACAGTGGCTACTACGATGATCTGTGCAAACCTTGCCGGTATCAAGATCTTCGCTACCGGAGGAGTCGGTGGCGTACATCGAGGTGCACAACAGACCTTCGATATCTCGGCTGACCTCCAGGAACTCGCACGAACAGATGTCGCTGTTATTTCAGCTGGTTCAAAATCGATCCTGGATCTTCCCTTGACCTTAGAATACCTTGAGACTCTTGGCGTACCTATTCTGGGGTATAAGACTGATGAACTCCCAGCATTCTATACGAGGGAAAGCGGTCTTATGGTAGATTATCGCGTTGATACCCCGGAGGAAGCATCTGCTATCCTTCATGCAAAATGGGACATAGGGCTTTCCGGAGGGGTTATGATCACCAATCCGATACCAAAAGAGTATGCGTTAGACAAAGACTTCATAGATGCAGCTATCGAACAGGCACTAGCTGATGCAGCTGCTCAGCATATCGAAGGGAAGTCAGTCACCCCATTCCTCTTAGGAAGAGTCAAAGAGCTCACCGGAGGAAAGAGTCTCACTGCGAACATCGAACTCGTTCGTCATAATGCAGAAGTAGCCGCACAGATCGCAATAGCCTATTGGAGTAACTAACTAGTATGGGAAAGTACGATTTTAATACAGAGACCAAACGGATCTCAACTGATTCAGTCAAGTGGGATATGAAGTTAGTCGAACAACTCGTAGGAGTCACTTCAGACCTACCGATGTGGGTCGCAGATATGGACTTCACCGCGCCACCTGAAGTCATCGAGGCGTTTAAAGCACGCTCAGATCATGGGGTCTTCGGATACCCAGGTCCCAATGCAATAACAAAGACCATGGATTCATTCTACCGATGGACGGAGGCAAGGCATCATTGGACCCCACAGGAGGGTTCAGTCTCCTATTCCCCAGGGATGCTTACATCCATCTCTATTCTGATCGACCAAATCTCCTCACCAGGTGATAGAGTTGTGATCCAAACTCCAGCTTATCAACCTTTCTTCACTCTCATAGAACAGCATGCGAGAATCGTCATTGAGAATCCATTGACCTATGACAAGGAGCTCCATCGATA
>CAZLZY010000313.1:0-3125 GCA_964564075.1 uncultured Spirochaetales bacterium | reverse complement strand
TTGTAAGATCGTATAGAGAGCACAAGAGCTTTCTGCTCCTGCCGGAGAACCACTAATATTCCAATTTTTTCTTCCTAAAGCTACGGGCTTAACACATCTTTCAATCGCAAATGCGAAATTTCGCATTTGCGATTTAACGTTTCGTTCATATCAATAGTATAAGCCGAAAGAACCCTAAGGTCTAATTCTTTCCAAATATTTGTAAGCTTTTAGATATATATTACCAATATTCTGAAAGGTACTGCATTACCTACAAAGAATCATCACGAAGTATCCTTGATATTCTTCGCAGATCTTACTACGTTCTCTTCACCGATGCCTCTCAGAGGCTCATACCGGCGATACGGGTTACTACTAGAACGGGTCTGACTATTTATGCACAAATATCAACACAGCAGTATGAGAAAGGCTTGAAGGTCTCAACATCATTTTTACAAGACTACCCCGTGATCCACGATGATCATCTTGAAAAATGGAACTATCGTGTCAAACCAAGAGTTGAGCAAATAATTCATAGATGCCGTATTCGGTTAACCGGATCACCTGTGAGGGAGCGGTCAAAGACTGTCCCTAACGGTTAGGCACGAATCCGTCTCGAAGAGTGATCTTACCGATCACCTTGCCGGTTTTCTTGTGAGCACCTTTACGCTTTGGAGCATAGACCGAATAGGTCTGATAGACATCATAGTACTTCCCTCCCTAGAGGGAATGGACCGAACAGGATCCGAAGCCTGTTGGTTTGAGCCGTTTGATCTCTTCTGGGATAGAGATCTTTAGATTATGTGCAGTAAGGATTACATAAAGACCTGAATCAGATAGGGAAAGTCATTCTATCGATATTGAGCGAGAATATATCACCGTAAACCTGCAGGTTTGTGTGTTACCAATTGCAAGCTCAGGAAGAGCGGATTTACCATTATTGATTCATAGAACATTTCTTTATGGTTTACTCCTGATCGTTATCAGGAGCCATATTTAGATTATTGCTAGTATTATTGCAATATTTCACTTATTGCTATTATTTATGCAAATTATAGATTATTGCTAGTATTATTGCAATTTATAAAAAACTGACATATACTATTAGCATGAGAGAATTTGTAGCTATTATAGGTGATTTAAAAAACTCGAGGAACTTAGATAACAGGAGAATTGTACAGGAACTCCTAGATGAGACTCTTAAGGATATCAATACCACATACAAGCCCCATATCGCTTCTGACTTCATTATAACTCTTGGAGATGAGTTTCAGGGATTATTAACACATATAGATCCAATATTCTCAATCATTGAGAAACTGAATCTGATTATGATGGATCATATAACCATAAGGTATGGGATAGGTATAGGTACTATTGAGACCTCTATCAACCAACTTGCCGCCATCGGAGCAGATGGTCCGGCATATCATAATGCTAGAGAAATGTTGATTAAGATAAAAAAGCTGGAGAGTTCTCATAGAAGTACTTTACCCATGATCTTGATGAAAGATAGCACCTGGGAAAATAGTACGATTAATATGATAAATTCTCAGTTAACTCTTATTTCAAGGATCGTCGCTACTTGGTCTCATAAGCAAAGACAAACAATATCCTCTATTCGTAAGACAGCAGGGAGTCAGATTAAGGTCGCAAAGCAGCTTAAGGTTCAACCATCAACTATACACCGACGATTGATCTCGGCAGATTTTTATCAATATGATGAAGCTATTGAATCTTTATTAGCATTTCTAATAGCGATAAGAAGCCCCCATGAATCATAGCTGGTTGACCCTATTCTTTGGACTTCATTGTATAGCTGATTTCTACCTACAGACAGAGTTATCTGCTGAGAAGAAAAAAGAAGATCTCTGGGAAGTTATCAAACATAGTATCAAATATTCTTTCCCATATATTCTTCTACTTATCCCTTTCAAATTCTCAATCTTACATATTGAAGGCCTCATATTTATAATCACCTCACATGCAGTGATAGATATTTGGAAATTCATTATTCAAACAGATATAGATTACCTTGAGGGAACTTCTCGTATATTCTTTTTGGATCAACTTCTACATATACTTTGTCTCATTATTGTAACTTCTTTCTGCTTCTCAGGTAAATGGAGTGAGTCACTTTATATATCAAACATTCCCTCAAACATAGAACTTTATGTATCAATAGCCATATTTTTACTAGTTTTACTGAAACCAACAAATATTTGTCTTCGAGAATTCATCCGACTGATACAACTTAATCAGGAAAAAGGTTCACCGCAAAAGGATGCCATACCACTCTCGGACAAACAACAATCAGTTAAGAAGCAAAACAATGATAAGACAGGGAGGACTATTGGAAGTCTTGAACGACTCCTTATAGGTATTGCCTTGATAGCTCAACAATATACAGCGATTGGATTGGTACTTACAGCAAAGGCACTTGCTAGACATGAAAACTTTAAAGAGAAGTGGTTTGCTGAGTATTTCTTGATCGGAACACTCTTTTCTATGCTTTTTACGGTTGTCTCATATATATGTATCCTATATCCGATCTTACCTGCTCAATAACTCTTCATGCCATCAAAATCCTGGTATAATAGACTCATGAAACATTATCTTATCGGCTATATCACAGAGACACAGACCACTAAGGAAGCTGCAGAGCTGATAGCTCTGCATATAGAGAAGAACTCTTCAGAAGAGCTATCAATAGATATCTTCTCGATCGATGAGATCGATGAGCTGAAAGTATATGATCAGATCCTTCTCGGTTCACCGATTCATGGGATGCGGGTGATCCCTGCCTTCAATGAGTTTCTCATCCACTACAAAGAAGAGCTCGATGGCCGATTCGCAGGGCTATTCATCGTCTCCTATCTCTATCCTAATTGCAGGAACTTCTGGAAGAAGTTCATACAGTTCGGTTTACGAAGATTAAAGAAGAGTTATAGTCCATCAGCACTCGCTATCTTCGGTGGTAAGATACCAAAACCCATGCCAGCATTCGTTCGATTCCTATTCGGGACTCCTGATGGAGCTCCACTGGACTCTAGAGATGCTACTGAGATAGAGAATTGGGTCAGAGATTCTCTTGGTTCTCACTAAATGTTCCCACCTCATGTCATAGTACTATCAGTATCTCTCAG
>CAZLZY010000312.1:0-3157 GCA_964564075.1 uncultured Spirochaetales bacterium | reverse complement strand
TGTCCGCTTCTTTCAGCGGACCGGGTTTGCCAGCTTCGCTGGGCAAACAAAAAAGGACCCCAATAATTTGGGATCCTCAGAAATAAATAATGAGTAAAGATGCTCCGTATAACAGCTACAATTAAAAATAGGTGTTGTCTTAACTATCTCTGCAAAGCAACTACATATATACTATATTAAATCAAAGATTTGTCTATTATACTCAAGGATGAGAATTTATTAGTAGGTAAAAATAGTATTATTGCTGAGTTTTTAAGTAAAGATCCTCGTTTGATCGACCCAGATCCAAGATTACTACGAGACCCTCTATGGTAGTGCGAGCACTCACTCTATATAATTTATGTTAATACTTCTAATTCGATTGACACAAAAAATTCAAATACCTAGAATACGTCAAACAGTTAAGGAGTTATATATGGCAATACCAAGCCTTTTAGATAAATGTTACGCTTTCACAGAGGCCGAGGAGAGCAGAAAGTCAGGAGCATACCCTTTCTTCAGACCAATTGAAGGATTTTCAGGATCACATGTCATCATCGGAGGGAAAAGACTCTTCATGGCTGGATCAAATAACTATCTAGGTCTAGCAGTAGATGATCGCGTGAAGCAGGCTGCTGCCCAGGCAATCCTAGATTATGGTAGTAGCTGTTCAGGTTCTAGATTCATGAATGGCTCACTAGACCTTCATGAGAATCTTGAGAAACGTATCGCAGCATTCACAAAGAAGGAAGCTGCACTCTGTTTCACTACCGGATATCAGGCGAACTTAGGTGCGGTTCAGGCACTACTTGGCAGAGGTGACCACATATTCATCGATAAGAGCAGTCATGCTTCGATCTTCGATGGTATCTTTCTTGCAACAGGTATGATGAAACAGGTGAACATGCACAGATATGCACATTGTGATATGGAAGACCTAGAGAACAAACTTAAACGAATACCCCTTGAAGCGAATAAGATCATCGCCACTGATGGTGTCTTCAGTATGGAAGGGACTATCGCTGACCTCCCTTCTCTCAGAAAACTTGCTGATACCTACAATGCAGTACTCTATCTAGATGAGGCACATGCATATGGTGTGACCGGAGAAACTGGCCGAGGAACTGAAGAACATTATAATTATACTGCTGAAGCTGATATCATCATGTGTACCTTCTCAAAATCTTTCGGCTCTATCGGCGGATTCATCGCTGGTTCTTACGAAGTGATCGATTTCATCAAACACTTCTCACGAACACTGATATTCAGTGCAAGTATGCCTCCTGGAAATATCGTAGCAGCTCAGACTGCTCTAGATATCCTAGAGACTGAACCATTCAGAGTTCAACGACTTCAGGAAATAGCCGCTAAGATGATCAAAGGATTCTCAGATATCGGATTCAATATCGGAAATACCCAGACACCAATCATCCCAATCATCATCGGAGAGAATAATAAGACCTTCGAGTTCTGGCACCGACTGTTTCAGGAGAACATCTATGTGAATCCTGTCATCAGTCCGGCAGTCCCACCGAACATGGCTCTGCTAAGAACTTCCTATATGGCGATCCATGAGGATAAGAATCTTGATAATTTCCTTAACATTGCTGAGGATGTAGGGAGAAAACTCCAAATAATCTAATACGATCTGAACAAATATATATATATATTTGAATTAGCATTCTGAATAATTGACTACTCGTATAAAAAATGCTTATATATTGTATAAGTATTTCATCTGCTTTCTTGAGTAGGTGCAATACTTACTATTAAAAATGTAAATGAATGCATAGAGTTGCTGATCCAATAGTGTCCCCACAACACTATTGGATCAGGTAACATCATAGAAAGTGTATAACAAAAAGTAATTTTATCTATGAAACTTTCATGTATTTTCATGTTTTTTCTTTCCATTGACTACCCTGTTCAATCAGGGTAGTCTCTTTATATATGGACATGACTACAGAAAAACAGAGATTGCGATCAAAGATCTCAAGCCGACTGAAGGCTCTGACATCACTTGAGCTTGAGAACAGAAGCCATATAGCAGCAGATCGACTGATAGAATACCTAAACATAACAGATTTTACCTATACCACCATATTCTCTTTCATCTCTATGAGCAGAGAGATCGATACGACCCGTATCCATGAATGGGCTAAGGAAAAATCTATTCCGATCGCATTACCCCGGATAACAAAGAGAAGTGCCGAGATGACCTTTCATATCACTGACCCTTTCGACAGTATCCAGCTTGAGCGTCATCCATATGGTTTCTACCAACCAAAGATATCACTTCCCCTAGCCACACCCGAAAGAGCTATCATCTTAGTACCAGGGATAGCCTTCAGTGAGAAGCACTTAAGAATGGGACGGGGTGGTGGATATTATGATCGATTGATCTTTCAGTGTGATCGATCCTCGTTACTGATTGGATTTTGTTTTGAAGAGCAGCTTGAGATAGGTATCCCTATAGAGTCCCATGACAGACCCGTACAGGTTGTAGTCACACAGGACCACATCTATCCTTGAGGTGTTATGTTTTATCGATATGATCTTGAAGCAGAGAGAAATGCTGAGATAACATCATATGTAGGAACTTGTTACATGACCCGACCTGCCCATCAGAGAAATCGAGTTTAATATGTTTCAATAACTCTTTCCTGACTTCTACATCCTTGATGAATCGCATGATCGCAGCTAATGCTCTTAGGTAGTCTACCTGGCTGAAAGGGGATGACCCTATGACAAACAGGAGATGTACTGGCTTTCCATCTGGTGATTGAAAATCGATCCCCTTCTCTGATAACCCGAGGCCTACATGAACCTTCTCGATCGAGGGCATCTTCCCATGAGCTATAGCGACACCTCTACCAATCCCAGTCGTCTCGATACGTTCCCTTCTCAGAACGGCTCGAGTGAATGCAGAGATATCTGTTATATCAGAGAATACAGGGCAAACCTGTATGACTTCTTCTATTGCTTCAAACTTATCTGTGCTATGAACACAGCAAAGTACATCTTTATAATCTTTTTCAACTTTTTCCACATCATATAGTATAGAAAATTTGTAAGTGAATATCAATATGCCTGAATCATATTCAAGTGTTTCTTATATAAAGTCATCGAGTAAGGTAGTAGAGTGAACTAAAATCACTCTACTATCCTTCTCAGGGAA
>CAZLZY010000311.1:0-3158 GCA_964564075.1 uncultured Spirochaetales bacterium | reverse complement strand
TATAAGCTGTTGTTTCCCGTCTAACTCAGATATAATAATGAGATAGCAAAATATTGGATGAGGTATAGTATGGAAATAGGTTTTAGATGGTATGGCCCTTCGGATTCAATACCATTGAAGTATATCAATCAGATTCCTGGAGTTGATACGATTGTCGGCAGTTTCTTTGATATATCTGCTGAAGAGCTCATTCCAGAAAATAACATTAAGAATCTAAAGATGTACATAGAAGAGTATGGATTTTCTTTTCGATGTATAGAATCTCTTCCTGTTCATGAGAATATAAAACTTGGGAAAGAAGATCGTGATAAATATATAGAGATCTGGTGTGAGAACATTCGGACTCTCTCAAAATATGGTATAGATGTGATCTGTTATAATTTCATGCTTGCCTTTGATTGGATTCGTACAGATTTGAATCTATTACTCGCCGATGATTCAGTGACGAATGGATATAACCATCAGAAGATTGGTAATTTGGATCCCTATTCAGGACTTCCCGATTGGAGTCAGCTCTATACCCCATCCATACTGCAGGAAGCTTTAGAAGATAGTCAGCAAGTATCAGAGAGCCAATTCTGGAGTAATTTTTCCTACTTCATAAAAGCCGTAGTACCAGTGGCAGAGGAATGCGGAGTGAAACTTGCCTTGCATCCAGATGATCCACCTTGGGATGCCTTTGGTATCATTCGACCATTGGGGTCAAAAGAGGGCCTTGAACGGGTTCTCCAGATAGTTGATAGTCCCAATAATGGGATAGCCTTCTGTACCGGGACTATTGCAGTAGATTTAAAGAACGATGTATATAAGATGCTGAAGAAGATAGGGTCAATGGGCCGTATCAATTATCTTCATGTGCGAAATGTATTAGTAACCGGGGATAAAGAATTCCATGAGACAGCTCATCATAGTGATCATGGTGATCTTGATATGTATCAGATCATGAAGATCGTTCATGAGATTGATTATAAAGGAATACTCCGTGTGGATCATGGTCGAAATATATGGGATGAAGAACGAGCGATAGGGTATGGTCTTTATGATCGAGCGATTGCTGTCAACTATATCATTGGCTTATGGGAAGCTATAACAAAATCAGGAACTTGAAGTTAGTGGAGTTACTACATGTCAATATATATATCTCGTGATCAATTAGTATCATATGTCTCATCAATCATAAGCGGACATAGAGTTCCTGAAGAAGATGCGCAGAGCATAGCTAAAGTTCTCGTTACTGCAGATGCGAGAGGGATCGCATCACATGGGGTAGCACGATTATGGCGCTATCTTAATGGGATAGACAATGGGTCCATGCTCATTGATTGTAAACCCAGAATTATTAAAGATACTTCTATAACACAGGTGATTGATGCTCAAGGGGGACTTGGAGCTCCTGTGAGTTCTTTTGCCATGAAAGAGGTCATACAGAAGGCTAAGAGTCAGGGTACTGCTTTTGCGACAGTGAAGAACTCCAATCATTTTGGAATAGCCGGGTACTATGCCATGATGGCTATTGAGCATGATATGATTGGAATCGCTATGACTAATACTGCAGCACTTGGTGTTCCAACCTTTGGCTGTGATGTGATGTTCGGGACGAATCCTATAGCAATTGCAGTTCCAGCTGGAAAGGAGATCCCCTATGTCCTCGATATGTCTACAACCGTAGTCTCTCGGGGGAAAATAGAAGTGTATGATCGAGAGAATCATGAACTTCCTCCTGGTTGGGCTGTAAACAAACAGGGTCTGACAGCGCAGGACCCAGGTACGCTTCTCAAGGATATGCTTACCAGAGAGGGTGGGGGAATCCTCCCCCTAGGTGGTGAAGGCGATTCCTTTGGTGGGCATAAGGGGTATGGACTTGCTCTTCTTGTTGATATTTTCTGTGCACTTCTCTCATCGTCTGCGTTTGGAGAGGATATTTCAGATTCTGCTGAGACTTCAGCGCGGGTCTCTCATTTCTTCGGAGCCATTGATATTGGGAGATTCAGGAAAATATCTTCTTTTAAGCAGGATATGGATACGATGCTCTCAAGATTAATAGCTTCAAGACCAGCAGAGAACCAAACTCAGGTTTACTATGCTGGTCTGAAAGAAGCTTTAGCAGAGATCTCTGCTGAAAGTAGAGGTGTAGAGCTATCTGATTCCGTATGGGAACAAGTTTCCAGTTTAGGAGATACTGTTGGAGTTGAAAATCCTTACATAGAAAAAAGAATAAAATTCTAAAATATAGAAAATGATGTAATAATTAAGAAAATATTTCCTTGACAAACCTTAATAATGTGATAACCTATTTTTAGAAGAAATTTTTTCTTTTTATTAGGTTATTTTTTTTATAAATCAAAATATCAGCCTAATTACCCACTAATAAGAAAAAATATTTTCTATATTCATGTAATATTGAGGTATGTATGAGCGAATTTTCACAAAAAATTGCTGTCGTAACTGGTGGGAGTCAGGGAATCGGAGCACAAATTGCCAAAACATTGGCAGCGAAAGGTGCATCGATTGTCTTGGCTGATATTAATGTTGAAGGTATGAAATCAGTAGCGAAGTTACTTGAGTCAATGGGTTGTGAAGTTATCACTGTAAGAACCGATGTTACCGTAAAGACTGATATAGAGAATCTGTTTACAACTGCTATTAAACGGTTTGGTAGGGTTGATATTCTCATTAATAATGCTGGGACGATTCGGCCTGCTCTATTCTTGGATATGACAGAGACCGATTGGGACTTCTTACAGAATGTAGATCTAAAAGGGTTGATGATGTGCACTCAAGCAGTTGCACCGATCATGATCAAACAGAATTATGGGAAAATAGTGAATATCTCATCAATGGCAGCCTTTGGTGTCTATATGCCGGGGTTCGCTAGCTATTGTGCTGCTAAAGCAGCTGTCAATAATTTCACCCTCTACAGCGCAAGAGAATTGGGGCCATATGGTATCAACGTGAATGCAGTAGCTCCTGGAGAGATACTTACTTCCCTTACCTATAAAGATCAGACTGAGGATGAAGTGAGAGTAAAACTTGAAAGATCAACGGATATGTCTATGTTGAAACGATTAGGTAAACCTGAAGATGTTGCTCATGCTGTGAGCTTTCTTTCTTCAGACGACGCTTCTTTCATCACTGGTGTTGTGATCTCTGTTGACGGT
>CAZLZY010000310.1:0-3159 GCA_964564075.1 uncultured Spirochaetales bacterium | reverse complement strand
TGGCTGCTGAGGTTCAACATAAGCATATCAAAGTCATCCCTCTTGCTGAGAGGATCTGCAAGAATATGGATAAGATATCATTAGGATCGCTCCTTTCAGCTCTTCAGGAAGCAAAAAGAGCTGATGAGACCGCTCAAGAGGTGAACTCATCACTCGTGGTCACTGTCTCCGATTCAGTCAGAGAGCAAGCTGCCGTCGCACTGAATACCATGATCAGTATCGTAGAGGGAGAGGATTGATATGAAAGAGGTTTTTGATGTTCTCATCATCGGCACCGGTATTGCAGGACTCACTACGGCTATCCGCCTGCATGAATCCGGCATCAAGACCTTGGTCATATCGAAAGAGAAAGACCCTACCGAGACAAACACTAAATATGCTCAAGGAGGCATCATCGCCTGGAAAGATGGTGATTCACCACAATCCCTTGCTGATGATATCCTAGTTGCAGGACAGTATCATAACAGTAGACAGGCAGTGAAGACTCTCTCAGAATCGGGACCTAAGTTAGTATTCGATTTCCTGATCGATCATATTGGCACAGAGTTCAGTACCGCTGAATCAGGAGAGATCGATTATACAGAAGAGGCCGCACACTCTGATCGTCGTATCGTCCATTATGAGGATCGAACCGGTGAGCAGATCGAATTGGCCCTCTTTAGCTATGCAAAGAAGATAGGTGTGCAGATCCTCAGTGACCATATGGCCGTCGACCTCATCACAAATAACCACCATTCAAAAGATACACAGGAATTATATAGGACACGGGAGATCATGGGAGCCTATGTGCTTGATAATGCAACCGGAAAGGTTCAGCGCTGCTGCGCCCACCATGTCGTTCTTGCAACTGGTGGTGTCGGTAATCTGTATCAGCATACGACGAATCCTGCGGGAGCTACCGGGGATGGTATCAGCATGGCATACCATGCTGGAGCTGATATCATAAATGCTGAGTTCGTACAATTTCACCCTACTTCACTCTTCCATAAAGATATCAAACGGTTCCTCATATCTGAATCACTTCGTGGTGAAGGTGCAGAGCTCAGAGATATTCATGGAACTGAGTTCATGAGCAGGTATTCCCCATTAAAAGATCTTGCGCCAAGAGATGTGGTCGCGAGAAGTATCTATGACCAGATGGGAAAGGATGGAACAGAGTATGTTCTACTTGATCTTGCCAACCACTATCATGGAAGTGAGCCCATACCTACTCGATTCTCTCAAATTTACTCCACGTGTCTCTCCGGTGGGATCGATATAACGAAGGAGCCGATACCAGTCGTACCGGCAGCTCACTATTTCTGTGGAGGGATCAAAGTCGATGAATTTGGAAGGGCATCGATCAAGAACCTCTATGCAGTGGGAGAGGTCAGTTGTACTGGGCTGCATGGATCAAATAGACTTGCATCGACTTCACTCCTTGAAGGACTCCTCTGGGGCTGGAATGCTGCAGGAGATATCGTAGAAGGACTTAAAAGTAATAACCCTGATGATGATATCAAACGGATCAGATCAGATCGATTCTCTTATATACCCGAATGGGACACCTCTGAAGTACAGGAGACCTTTGACCCTCTTCTACTCCATCAGGACTGGAGAGCTATCAAACTCACCATGTGGAACTATGCCGGGATCATCAGGACTCGTAAAGGGCTCGAGCGCGCACAAGCAGATCTGAGTTATTACTCTCATAGGATCTATAAGTTCTACCGTGAAGCTCAACTCAGTAGAGATATCATCGAATTGAGGAATGCTATCTCTACAGCGAGGATCATCGTAGGAGCTGCACTCCATAATACCGAATCATCAGGATGCCATTATCTAGGTGATTGATTGAGAATCTTATGAGAATTCCTCTCTCATATACTCATACAACAGCTCTAGAGCGCTTGGCATATTCTCTCTAGCACAACTGATCCTGAAATGAGAATCCCCATACTCATAACAGCTAGAGGGAAGAAGCAAGACCCCTCTCTTCTCTCGTAACTCTTCACAGAACTCGTCAGAACTCTTCTCAAACAGGATCTTTGGAAATGAGATAGGTCCTGCTATGGGTTCATCCCATGAGAAGAGTCCCTCAAATTCAGAGAAGAATCGTTTTAGAAGATCAAGATTCTTAGAGAGAAGAGTCATATTCCTCTTCAAGATATCTTCTCTAGCCTGTAATCCCATCAATGCGAGAATCTCACTCGGAGCACTGCTACAAAGTGTTGTGTAATCTTTATAGGATGCACACCTCTGTATAAGCTCATGATCTCTAGAGGCTAGCCAACCGATTCTCAATCCAGGAAGAGAAAAACTCTTGGACATACCTGATAACGAGATTGCCTTAGCATAGAGGTCACAGGCAGCAGGTAGTCTATCTTTTGGATCGAACTCTAGGAAACGATACATCTCATCAGAGAAAAGATAACAACCATACTCCTCTGCGATCGATACGATCTGTGAAAGCGTCTCTTTGGAGACAGATGCACCTGTCGGATTATGGGGGAAGTTGATGACGATCATCTTCGTATCATCTCTTATGAGTCTTTTTAGATCTTCGATTCTAAACTCATGAGCAACTGGAGACCATCTATCAATAATACAGCCTGATGAGGCTGCGATCTCATATAAGGACTGATACCCAGGGAATGTGACTACCATATGATCCCCTTTTCTTATCAGGGTCTTCATCGCTAGGTAGATTCCCTCTTCTGGAGCGGTAACCAATAGGTCTTCAGTTGAAATATATTGATAGAGGCTTTCGATCTCTTCAAGCAGTTGAGGAT
This sequence comes from uncultured Spirochaetales bacterium, assembly GCA_964564075.1. GTDB lineage: Bacteria > Spirochaetota > Spirochaetia > CAKZLE01 > CAKZLE01 > CAKZLE01. The sequence continues at coordinate 388 of CAZLZY010000310.1, read as the reverse complement.
GCCCTTTAGCATGGGTATAGCCCAGAGATAGTTCTTCCCAAAGCCTCTTTGCATCATCTGTAGCAGTTAAGAGAAGTTCTTTCATAGATAATGACTCTAGATCAGAACTACACAAGAGGTAGGGAGCGGAGAATTCATATGTATCAAAGTAGCGTTCTAGGGAAAAGGGCCTCATCATATACCTCTTTCGCCTTGTCTTTATTCACCTTACTCCACTTCTAGAAGCAATGCAATAATCCTTTATGACTAACTATACTTTGATAGAAATGCTATGATATAGTTACACTAGTGAATAACATGCTCATAGAGAGGAGGACGCCATGAAACATCCACGAAGAAACCTCATCAGTATATTAAGCTTACTACTGGTCTTAACGGTACTTATCTC
>CAZLZY010000309.1:0-3162 GCA_964564075.1 uncultured Spirochaetales bacterium | reverse complement strand
GCCGACACCTTTTCCACCAATATAGTCGGTTAGCTCTTTTTCAGTCAGTCTTTTGACAGACCAGCTTCGACTCGTAAGATCGATATAGAGGTAATGATTACTGAAACCTTTCTCGATGATCATATACAACCTTTATTACAATACCAATTTATGCATGGTTATCGCTTCGAACTGACAGTTCTCAACACACCAGCGACAGCTGACACAGGACTTAGGGTAAGCTAATGCAGGAATGAGGCGCCCATGATACTCATCATCAACCATCACGAGTACCTTCGCAGGACAGGAGGCTACACAATTCTCGCAAGAGACACAAGCTGTGATATCAATATGAGGGACAAGCCATTCAGAACGCTGTATCTTCTTGATGATATTACCACTAAAATCATGAACGGACTCACTAGGACAGACTCTACCACAGGCACCGCATTCTATGCAGAGCCTCTCGTCAATGAGATGTTTCCCCTTTTGCTTGCCAGTGATCGCACCAACAGGACAGATCCTCTTACATGCTCCACAGCCGATACAGGTATCGTAGATAGAAAATGCCATTCAAGCGTACCTCTTCTAAACTACTCTACTACCAGCTTAGGCCTCATGTCAATCAGAACCGTTAAGAGAATAGGTGTACATATCCTGCGTACTGTATTAGAATATTGCAAGTAGGAGCAGATATGAATATCAGATGGAGGATCTCTCCAAGAAGAAAACCTTTCAAATCTCTTTATTTACACATAATACTCTGGTTCCTAGGCAGAAGTATTCAGGCAGCTGTCCACATCGACGCAAAGATCAGGAAAGAGTTCTTCAGTCTTCCTGATGAGATGACTTTTGGCCTTGGGGTAGAACCCAATGGTCCTCGTATGGCTATTCGCAAGAGCAAAGAGTCTGGCGTGACCTATCTCGGAAGAGCCTCCAAGAATCAGAAAGTCGATCTTGATATCAAGATCCATGATATAGAGGCAGCGATGTTGCTGCTTACTTTCAGAGAGAGCACAGCGATATCAGCTTCTCATGGGAGGATCAGTATCAGTGGTAATGTTGAAGAGGGTTGTACCGTTGTGAGGATCCTTGACCAATTAGAGATCCTTCTTCTTCCTAAATGGATCGCAAGAAGAGCGGTCAAACGTTATATAGCACCAAAACGATTAGGAGCGATGAGAACAAGATTGTATGTTCGAACGCTCATTGGGTATTAGAGGTACAGATATGAGAACCATCTTAGACTATGATTTTTATGCCTATCCCAATATATGCTCTGGACTGAAAGCTCTTGATACCATACCAAGAGAGCTTCTATCCTTCCAGGCGTCGAACCCCCTCGTACTCATGTATGAGACTGAGAGTTCCCAGTCAGAGCGACTGCTTAGGTCTTCATGCTGTACGTCCCAGATAGTCCTAGGACCTATTTTCCGAATACCAGAGAGCCTCTCTAAAGATGAACTATCGACTATTCTCGATGCGATGAAGGAGACGTCTGTAGATTCTATCATCGCGATGGGAAGTGGTGTGATCCAGTCCGCTGCAAAACTGCTGAATGCCCTATTCAGTTGTTCCTTCACATTAGATGATATAGATGGACTCCCTTGTGATTCTTTCTCAGTCCTCCCTCATATTGCTGTGCTTGATGAGCGAATCGATGGCAGAGAGGCTACGAATAGACTCCTTATTGATGAATTTCGACTCCATCACCCTTCACTCTATCCTGAGTATGTCGTGATTGACGATAGGATCCTAGGATCAGGTTCGTATAAGGCTATGGCCTCATCCGCGATAGTATCTTTGACTCAATTATGCGAGACCTATAGAGTCGCAGTACTATCTCCTGTGATCAGCAGCTGGACGAAAGCCTCTTTTCATTACCTGAGCGAATTCAGGAAGATAGAGTCAAGACCATCTCGGATCGCTTTGATCAATGCAGCGGTAGCAGCACAGATAGCACATAGCAATGTGCCCCCCGGACCGGTAAGCATACTTGCTGAGATGCTCGCCATCTCTGACTTATGTAGTGAAGCTCAGGCAGCAGCTACACTTCTACCCCACTTTCTTGGTCAGCTCACCTTCACAGAGGATTCACCGCTTTCGCAGATGTTCTCTGAGATCACGGTGATCTGTAGGGATGTTCCCTGGACCGGGGCAGAAGAGATGATAACCGATAGCCTCAAGACCTATGAGAACTATATCCACTGTGAGAAGACTTCCCGTATCATAGCTTCACTGATCAGACAGACTCATCGTCTCATGCAACATAATAATAACTCAGAGATCCATAGGCTCATCTCTGATCTTGTCAATAATTCAACTTCGAAGACCGTCATGGGAGGAGAACTATGAGATTACCACCGTTTTACCAGTTCTGTTCTCGAACTCGTGTCATCTCAGGAGACCATGCATTGGAGAGACTCCCAGGTCTGCTTAGCTCAATGAACCTAAGTTGTCCTCTCCTCCTCACCGATAAAGGGATAGAGGCTGCAGGACTGTTAAGATTCGTGACTGAGCATTTTGAGCATGCACAACTTCCGGTTCCAGAGGTCTTTAGCGATATCCCACCAGATTCTGACCTGAAGACCGTCAATGAGATCGCAGCTCTCTATCGTGAGAGACAGTGTGATTCTATCCTCGCTCTTGGAGGCGGGTCGGTCATCGATACCGCCAAAGGGGTGAATATCGTAGTATCCTGTGCTGATCCTCATGCTGAGGTACTTGATCTGAGAGATTTTGTTGGAGCAGATGTCATCACCGAGCCTCTCCGTCCGCTCATCGTCCTACCTACAACAGCTGGGACAGGGAGTGAAGCTACTATCGTTGCTGTCATAAAAGATCATGAAAGAAATCGAAAGATGCTCTTCACCTCCAACTTCCTTCAACCTAGTGCAGCTATTCTAGATCCTGATCTTACCTTGACACTACCCTCCTTCCTTACTGCAGCAGTCGGGATGGATGCACTCACCCATGCGATCGAAGCCTATACCTGTCTAGGGAAGAACCCCTTGAGTGATGGTATGGCTCTTCAGGCTATCAGGATGATCATCGATAATCTTGAATACACGGTAGCTCATCCTGATGACCGAGCTAGTAGACTAGCTCTTGCCATAGGGGCCAATCTTGCGGGACAGGCCTTCTCGAACTCCATGGTGGGTATCATCCATACGGTTGGACATA
>CAZLZY010000308.1:0-3168 GCA_964564075.1 uncultured Spirochaetales bacterium | reverse complement strand
ATCCCAGTTGAGAGTTCGCTGAGCTTCTTCTCTTCATCGATATTGAAACGTTTACAATAGGAGGTATAGATAGCATCATCCCATCGAGTATAGAATCTTTTGATCACGGAGGTAAGGTTCTTTACCTTCTTCTTCATATAGAAATCTAGATCACCGAACATCACGCCGATATCTTGTTTGAGTTCGATCTCATTGGTCTTGAACTCCTTCCCCATGATCTCAATCATGCCACTATCAGCATGGACCATATTGAGGATGGATTTTAGGGTGGTGGTCTTCCCGGCACCGTTTACTCCGATGAACCCCATGATATATCCCTTCTTCAGAGAGAAGGAGACATCCTCCAAATGGAATGAGGGGTAGTGTTTATACAGATTCTGAACTTTTAATAGCTCCATATTAATTTCCTTATTGTGTCTATTGAGTATGCACAATATACAATATGTTATTATGACTGTCAAGGATCTCCTACTAAATTTTTAGGTAATGTGAATAAAGGCATTTTCTCTTCCTACTCTAGTATTCTTACGTCTTGATGATACAATGATGATTGAGGATACATCTTCCCTGCTTCATATATGCTTTTGCCGTATAATCAGGAGGCTTTAAGATGCCGTATGATATCTATTCCCTCTTCTATGATCAGGCGATGACAGATTACCAGTGGTGTGAGAACTTTCTTCATCGGATGATAGATACCAGAGTAAAGGCCTCCCCTGCGGTGCTTGAACTAGGAACTGGAACCGGTAGGATCCTTGAACTGATCAAAGATGACTTCTCCTATAGTGCAGGGCTTGATATAAGTGAGCCTATGCTGAAGCATGCAAGACAGAGACTGCCTGATTCTCATTTGTATAAACAGGATATGAGAGACTTCGAGATTAGTAAGCGATTCGATCTTATCCTCTGTCTTTTCGACTCGATAAACCATCTCGAGACATTTGAGGGGTGGGAGAAGACTTTCAGGCAGGTCGAGAAGCATCTTGCTCCTGAAGGGATCTATATCTTCGATATGAACACTCCAGAGAGACTAGCTCGGTTATCGCTATTCCCTCCTATGATCAAGAACTTCGGTGATGATGATAGGTTGATCATGGATGTCGTAGAGGATGAAGAACGTCCCGATGAGAGTGGGTTATTCCATTTTAACATAACCATATTCAAACATCTGATCGATGACACCTATCAGAAGTACACGGATCGTATCATCGAATATGCTCCAACGTCCGAACAGGTGCTGTCATGTTTAGGAGATTTCTTCTCTGAAGTAATGATCTATGATGAGGATGAACAAGTCGTGGGTAAGGATATCTCATTAGAAGATGCCAAAGAGGGGCGACTTTTCTTTGTCTGTAATAGATGAAAGGTCCTATGAGAACCTAACGGGATCCTCCGCCGATTCCAATCAAGGCAGCCCCCGCAATAGCTAGAACCAACCCTCCGATCCTGACAGGGGTGATTCGTTCTCCCAAGAATATTCGTTGCAAGAGGACAGTTGGAGCGGGATAGAGGGCTGTAATGACAACCGCTGTGATCATAAGTCCAGAACGTGAGGCTAGCAGGTAGAAGATATTGGCCCCCATATCGAGTATTCCGCCAGTCAATGCATACCTTCGACTTCCCTCGAACAGTTGTAACGGTTTATTCCTGACGAATAATGTTATCAAGAACAGAGGTACGGTTACAGTTCTTGCCGCAACTAGAGGCCACATCCCTGAGCTATCACCTGTCTGAGCAATGAGGATGAAGAAGCCGCTGAATCCGACACCAGCTAAAAATCCCATTTGAAATGATCTAAGCCGGTGAGCTGATTCCCCCCCCCTTTCCAGAGAAAGCAGGAGGATGGCAGGAAACGCTAATGCCACACCGATCCAGCTTAACAGAGGAGGTTGCTCTCCTGTAGCGATCCCGTAAAATACAGGGAGTACTGCGCCGGTGAGGGCTGCAACCGGAGATATGATAGATGCTAATCCATTTGCTAGACCATGATAGAGGAAAGCAACCCCAATAGCACCTGCTATTCCGGCACCTATACCCCACAAGAGATCTTCCCTCACTACTGATGAGACTCCAAATAGGGGAACTGCCAATAATGCTATAAGTAATCCTATCCCTTGAGACCATGCGACAACGGTAACTGATGAGTTCTTTCGAGATGCGAAGCCTCCGAGAAAATCGGCGGCTCCATAGGTTAATGCTGAAAGTGATGCGAATAGTACGACCATATGGCGATTATAGTTTTTAATACTTACTTGGGGAAGTCTCTAGAATATCTTATGTGAAGATGCCAAAGAGGGGAGGCTCTTCTTTGTCTGTAATAGATGACATCGTAATAGTTTGCGAAAACTACCTCCTTCTTATATACTAACTTCATATTCTTCTGTTGTCAGGTCTTACAATTATTGCTGAACACAGGTATAAAGATGTAATTGAAATATCGTAGATAAGAATGACCTACGAGGGAGAGCAAATTGACTACTAACGATGTATTAAGACGGATCCGGTTCATTTTCGATTATAATGATGAGAAGATGATAAACATATTCTCCCTCTCTGGGTATACACTCACTAGGGAGACTCTCTGTGATTGGCTGAAACGAGATGAAGATGACTCCTATTTGGAGTGTACAGACTCTCAGCTTGCATCTTTTCTCAATGGATTTATCATAGAGAAAAGAGGTGTGAAAGATGGACCCTTACCAGTTCCTGATAAGGAGCTGAATAATAACAAGATCTTCATGAAGCTGAAGATCGCTCTAAATCTGAGGGCAGAAGAGGTCTTAGAACTTCTAGCGCTAGCCGATATACACTTAAGTAAACATGAACTCAGTGCCTTCTTTAGAAAACCTGGGCATAAACATTACCGGGAATGTAAAGATCAGGTTCTCCGACGTTTCCTTAAAGGCGTACAACTCAAGTTTCGTCCAATAGAGGAATAGATCGATGAGTCTAGATGAGAATCCGAACTATACGGATGAGGAGATAGAGAGATCTATCTCTTTTTTGAAATATCTCAATGGTTCAGGAGACGCTTTCAACGCCCTTTCTAAAGAACAGCAGATCGAACTGATGAAAGCTGCAGGGCAGATCGCCAAACCTGATCATCGTCAGCTGAAACAGCGTAAGAAAGCTGCATTGAAACAGAAGAAGCAGCAAGTAACCACTACT
>CAZLZY010000307.1:0-3173 GCA_964564075.1 uncultured Spirochaetales bacterium | reverse complement strand
CCTAGACATGTCAGTATCGATCCTGAATAGAGCCGCAGGGCTCATTCAGGCAAGATTGGGAAAGAGTCTGAAGACTCGACATACCCCTAAACTTCAATTCGTGAGAGATGTATCGATCCGAGATGGGATTGAAGTCAATAAGAAGATCGAGGATCTACAAAAGTAGATATGAATCCTCAAGGAATCTTGCTCGTAAATAAACCCAAAGGTATTACCTCATTTAAGGCTTTAGCCCCGATCAAACGAAAGTTCGGGGTCAAAGTCGGTCATACGGGTACCCTTGATCGTTTTGCGGAAGGACTACTAGTGGTCTTGATAGGTTCCATGACTCGTATGAATCCGATGTTCACGGGATTCGATAAGAGTTATGAAGCTGTAATCACTTTTGGTAAAGAGACTGATACCCTAGACCCTGAAGGTAAAGTCATCTTAGAGGGTGAAATCCCAAATATTGAACAGATAAAAATGATATTACCTACCTTCGTTGGAGAATCAGATCAGACCCCTCCTCAGTTCTCAGCAGTACACGTCGGTGGGAAAAGAGCATATAAATTAGCATTAGCAGGGGAAGAGGTGAATATACCACCTCGAAGGATCTTGATACATGATCTGAGATTCATCTCTTGGGAAGCCCCGGAATTGAAAATCTCTGTATCTTGTTCTAAAGGGACCTATATACGATCTCTTGCTAGGGATATTGCATATTCACTTGAGACATGTGCACATGTGACAGAGCTTAAAAGGACGATTGTAGGACAATTTGATATTACAGATTCAACATCACCAGAAGAGTTAGATTTAGAACATATTGTAGAGCCATGGGATATCTTCGATGTGTTAGGTGGGATTTCTAAGATAACAGTTGATTCAATCTATATAAAGAGTATCTTATGCGGTTCTTTACCTAAGGATAAATGGATTCTTACAAAGAATATCATAAAGGATTCAACCTTATGTGGTGTTTTCACTCCAGATAAAGAACTCTTAGGTGTTTGTATTTGTACATCTGACTCCAATGATATAAAATATGAATCATATAAATTTGTAGTTGCGGCAGGAAACAGGTGAAAGTAATAGATTTTCAGGATTTTGTTGATAATAAACCATTTGCAGGGAAACAGGTCTTCATGACATTAGGCGTTTTTGATGGAATTCATCAGGGACATCAAGCTTTGATACAGAAGCTCGATCATCGTGGGGATGAAGAGCATAGATCTCTATTTACCTTCACAAAGAATCCTAAACAATTCCTTGGTATTCAAGGGTATGATAGACCTATCACAACACATCATCAGAAGACTGAATTAGTTACAAATAGTAAGATTGGTAATATAGTTCTCATTGACTTTTCTGTCGAATTTAGTAAACTACGGGGAGAAGATTTTTTTTCCATGATTCAGGATTCATGTGATCTAAGATATATCGTTATTGGTCAGAACTTTGCTTGCGGTTACAAAGCTTTGTTCACAGCTGATAAGATACAGGAAAAGTTCGAAGGAACAGATACTGTCGTTGATATCATACAATCAGTGATCATCGGAGAAGAGCGAGTCAGCAGTTCAAGGATCAGGAAGTTGATTCATACTGGAGATTTTAGAACTGTAAGAACATTGCTTGGCAGGTCTTTTTCTATTGATATGGCCACAAAACCTCATATCTTAGATAAAAAGACTTTTAATATAGAGATAACTAGCATTAAACAGATTCAGCCGCCACCTGGATCCTATAATGTTTTGTTCAGGGATACTCAGAACATGGGTCACCATGGGAGAATCGTAGTAAGCGATTCAGAGATTACCTGCGTAAGTGAGTCTGATCTAGATTCACCAATACAAAGTATCGAAATAGTTGATTAAGTAAAATAGGAGAAAACAAGATGGCTTTTACTAAAGAAAGAAAGATTGAAATAATTGAAACATATGGCGAAAACGGAAAGGATACAGGGTCAACAGCAGTACAGGTTGCATTGTTGACAGAAAGGATCCTAGAACTACAGGATCACTTCAAAGCAAATAAAAAAGACCATGCAAGCAGACGAGGTCTATTAAAGATGGTCGGTAAGAGAAGAAGACTTCTTCGATATATCAAAAATACAGATATCGTCGCTTACCGAGAACTTATTGCTAAACTTGGTCTGAGAAAATAGGTTATTCGCTACGAATACAAAGGTAAAAAATAATGTTACAAACAATTAGTGTTAAAATTGGAGAAGAGGAACTGATCCTTGAGACTGGCCGAATGGCTAAACAAGCAAATGGATCAGTATTCGCTACATACGGCGGATCATCAGTACTTGCTACAGCATGCTGTGGTAAAAATGAGATTGAAGGTCTTGATTATGTACCTCTTCAAGTAGAATACAATGAGAAATATTACGCTGCCGGAAAGATTCCGGGAGGATTCCTTAAAAGAGAAGGAAGACCTAAGGATAAAGAGATTCTGGTATGTCGACTTATTGACAGACCTTTGAGACCTCTTTTTGACAAAGCTTTCAAAAGAGATATTCAGGTTGTACCAACCGTTATCTCAACTGACCAAATTCATACACCAGATATCGTTGCAATGGTTGCAGCTTCTGCAGCTGTTACCATCTCAGATATTCCTTTTGATGGTCCTGTTGGAGCAGTACGAGTTGGCCTTTGTGATGGTGAATATGTAGTTAACCCTACATTTCAGCAGATCGCAACTGCTGAGATCGATATTATCGTATCAGGAACAAAAGATGGGATCACCATGGTCGAGGGTGGAGCTAAAGAAGCTTCCGAAGAGTCTCTTCTGAAAGCTATTGAGATCGCTGAACCAGTGATCAAACAGCTTTGTGATGCTCAGCTGAAACTAGCAGAGATCTCAGGAAAGAAAAAACTCGTAATCAACCATGTCAAAGAAGATATTAGCTTTGCAGATCCAATCAGAGCGTTTGCTTTCCCAAAACTTGAAGTAGCATGTTTTGTTATTGGAAAATTTGTCAGATATCAGGCAATCAAAGATGTATTAAACGAATCTTTAGTTAAATTTGCTGACATCATCAATGATACTAATAAGAAAGATGTTGATAAACTCTTCGAAGATATGGAATACGAGATCGTTCGTAAATCGATCTTAGATAAGGGTGTGAGAACTGATGGTCGTGGATCTGAAGATATCATACCTATTAATTGTCAGATCGGTGTTCT
>CAZLZY010000306.1:0-3189 GCA_964564075.1 uncultured Spirochaetales bacterium | reverse complement strand
ATGGAAACCCAGAAAGGTCGGAAGCTATAGCCAATGTGATCTTTTCAGACATAGTATTTCTCCTGTTATCTCTTTTTCGCAATGACAGCAACAGCTTTCTTTGCAATATCCTCAGCGGTCATCTCATATTCTTTGATCAGGAACTCTTGGGTTCCTACCTGTCCGAATCTGTCTTGAGAACCGATTCTTCCTAAAGGTGTAGGACATTCTTCGCCTAAGAGTTCTGCCACAGCTCCACCTAGTCCACCGGCAATTTGATGATTCTCACAAGTCACGATCGCTCCAGTCTTCTCTGCATAGGAGATGACTAGCTCATTATCGAGAGGTTTGATCGTATGCATATCTATAACAGCTGCCGAGATACCCTGTGCTTTCAGTAACTCTGCCGCTTTCAATGCTTCCGGTACCATGACGTATCCTGCTGCGATGAGTGTCACATCATCTCCATCGACGAGGACATTACCTTTCCCTAACTCGATCTTCTGATTCTCATCATAGAGTGCATTCGATCCCTTTCTGTGGAGTCTGATATACATGGATCCTTTATATGCTGCTGCAGCTCTGATAAGAGCTTCACAGGAGACGACATCTGATGGTTCGATGATCACCAGGTTCGGTACGAGTCTCATCATTCCGATATCTTCGAATGGCATATGGGTCCCGCCATTGAATTGGGCAGTGATCCCGGGATCAGTACCAACGAGTTTTACATTCAATTGTGCATAGTTCGCTGATAGGAAGAACTGATCGAAGGTCCTTCTTGATGCGAACGTCCCGAAGGATGCAGCGAAGGGGATCTTCCCTTCTGCTGATAATCCTGAAGCAACTCCGACCATATCGGCCTCTGCGACTCCAACGTCAAAGAATCTATCGGGATAGGTCTCTTTGAATGACTTCGTCCCAGTAGCTGCCATCAGGTCTGCTTCAAGAACACAGATCTGATCATTGTCTTTGGCAATATCAATAAGTGTATCGGTATACACCACTCTCATATCTTTTCCCATCTTATTTTCCTCCCTCATCAAGTGCTGCAAGAGCCTCTTTGAGGTCATCTGCTGATATCGGCATATTATGAGAACCAAGTTTGTTCTCTGCGAAAGAACATCCTTTACCCTTGATGGTATCGAGGACGATCATCGATGGCCTATCTGTCACCTTTTTTGCTTTGTTCACAGCCTCTTCTAGAGCTTCGAAGTCATGTCCATCTATTCGTTGAGCATGCCAGCCGAATGCTTGCCATTTTGTCTCAAGGGCTGCAAGATCCATGACGTCTTCAGTCATACCGTCAATCTGCATCTTGTTATAATCAGTGAAAGCTATTAATCGACCGAGTTTGAACTGAGCGGCACTCATCGCTGCTTCCCAGTTCTGCCCTTCCTGTGATTCACCATCACCAATGATGGCGAACACGTTATTATCAGTCTTGTTCAGTCTTGTTGCTAGTGCGATACCGACAGCTGCTGAAAGCCCTTGTCCGAGTGATCCTGTAGTCATATCTATTCCAGGTGTGAGGTTTCTGTCACAATGACTAGGTAGTTTCGTACCACCTTCATTTAGTGTGAGAAGCCACTCTTTAGGGAAAAATCCCTTCATCGCTAGAATACTATAAAGAGCAGGACCGGCGTGACCCTTAGAAAGAACAAGCCGATCACGATCATTCATTCGTGGCTCTTGCGGATTTACATTCATCTCTGCATAATAGAGATAGGTCAAGACTTCCACGATAGACATCGCACCACCAACGTGGCCGACTCCGAGATGACCGATTGACTTTAGTGTCTCAATCCGAACTTCTCGTGCCTTTTCCTGCAAGTCCTGCTTTTTTTCTTGATTCATCAGGAACTCCTTGCTATAATTATTACTTACATTAAGTAAGTAAAAAAATAGCATTATATTGTTCCTTTGTAAAGAAGAAAATGGTATATACTGACTGATTGATAGAAAAGCGTTTTATGTGTTAAAGCAACAGGAGAAAAGGGCATGACAATGAAGAATCTACCACTACGTGGAGAAGATATCAGACAGAAGAATGAGAAACTCGTATTACGAGCTATACAACGTAGTGAAGGCTTTTCTCAATCTGAAGTAGTCAATCTGACCGGTCTGAAGGCCCCCACCGTCTTGAGGATCTTCTCTATATTAGAAGAGAAGGGCCTCATCCAAGTCGCAAAGGCTATCATTATAAAGGATCCTGATAAGAAGGGTCGTAAACCGGTCTATTATCATGTAGTCCCCAAAGCTCACTATGTTATTGGAGTGGAGTTCTGGCCTCGATCTGCACATGTTCTTATCGTAGATTTCAATAAGAGACCGATCTACTCTGAAGATCTGATGCTTCCCGAAGGTTCCGATGCTCATAAGATCACTCAACTGTTGGGTGAGATGATCGAGCAGGCAATTAGTAAGACCGGGATCGATGTGAAGAAGGTCCTTGGTATGGGGATAGGTGCACCAGGCCGTATCAATGTAGATACCGGAGAGGTGATCAGCTATTCACGAATCCAGGGATTTGAGAACTATCCATTAGGAGCAATACTCAAAGAACGCTTTGATATCCCTGTGATCGTCACGAACAATACGAGTGTCATCGCGATGAACGCATACCGACGAGGTGTGGCTAAAGATTCAGGAGCCCTGTTCACCTTCTTCATCAGACAGGGAGTAGGCGGAGCCTTCATCACGAATGGGAAATTATTCTCTGTTCTTGGCAGGACGACCTTCGAGGTCGGTCATATGATCGTTGATGTGAATGGGCGAGAGTGTTATTGCGGTTCCTATGGCTGTCTTGAGACCTATGTCTCTGAACCGGCGATCACTGAATCCTTAAAAGAGTATGGATATGAGTTCGCTACTATAGATGAGGTGGAGAAAGCCTTAGAGACTGGGAACTCAGAACTGCGAGACCTCATTAAAAGAGAAGCCTCTCCTCTTGCGATAAGTGCACAGAATATCTTCAGGACACTATCTCCCGATGGGATCCTCATAATCACTAGATTCAAAGAACTCTCTCATGTACTTGCTGAAGTTGTCAAAGAATGTCTTCAAGAAGACTCCTATAATCCTAAGGGATCAGAGGTATCAATCTACGCTGATGAATATAGTGCTCTTGAAGCGGGTCTTGGAGCATGTGACATGGTATTTGATGAGTTCTTCGCTATCCACTAGATTTAATCACCCTATTTATTTGAT
>CAZLZY010000305.1:0-3215 GCA_964564075.1 uncultured Spirochaetales bacterium | reverse complement strand
ATGTGGATTCTTCCTTATACGAGGAGAATACCTCAAGGCTTTACCTAAGGCCTCATATGAATTCACCCCTTCAGTAAAGAAAGGTGAGATCCTCAATCCAGCACAGATGTTCGGGTCTGTTCCTGAAGGTATCTTCGATCATAAGATCATGGTACCTTTCACATTAAAGCCCGGCGATTATACGGTCAAAAGTATTGTTAAGAAAGGCAAATACAGCAATGACGAGACTATAGCAGTCCTTACGGATTCTCATGGTAAAGATCATGATCTTACTATGATATTCTCCTGGCCAGTAAAGAAAGCAATCGATCTGTATGAAGAACGTTTAAAACCTGTTGATCCTATGATCACGAAGGTAAGACTGATTGATACGTTCCTACCTATCGCAAAAGGTGGGACTTACTGTATACCTGGTCCTTTTGGTGCAGGGAAGACCGTATTGCAGCAAGCAACTGCCAAAAATGCTGAAGTTGATATTGTAATCATCGCTGCTTGTGGTGAACGTGCCGGAGAGGTAGTTGAGACTCTTAAAGAGTTCCCAGAACTTACAGACCCTCGAACTGGCAAACCTTTGATGGAGAGAACGATCATCATCTGTAACACAAGTTCAATGCCAGTAGCTGCTCGAGAAGCATCTGTTTACACAGCTGTTACTCTTGCGGAATATTATAGAGAGATGGGCCTAGATGTCCTTCTTCTTGCTGATTCAACTTCTCGTTGGGCTCAGGCCATGAGAGAGATGTCAGGAAGACTTGAAGAGATACCAGGTGAAGAATCATTCCCAGCTTATCTTGAATCAGTGATCGCTAGCTTCTATGAACGTGCCGGAGTTGTTCGTCTCTATGATGGTAGCATCGGTTCTGTTACGATTGGTGGGACAGTATCACCTGCAGGTGGAAACTTTGAAGAGCCTGTTACGCAGGCAACTCTTAAAGTAGTTGGTGCATTCCATGGCCTCTCAAGAGAGCGTTCTGATGCACGAAAATATCCCGCTATCCATCCTCTTGAAAGTTGGTCTAAATATAAGGGCGTTCTTAATGAGGATATGGTTGAATTCACTCGGGGAGTAATCTTTCGAGGTGATGAAGTTAACCAGATGATGAAAGTCGTTGGTGAAGAGGGAACGAGTCTTAATGATTATGTGATCTATCAAAAAGCAGAGATGCTTGATGCTGTATATATGCAACAGAACTCTTTCGACCCAGTTGATAATTCAGTATCAGTCGAACGACAGAAATTTATTTTCACTAAGTTGTTCACCATTCTTGGTTCTGAATATGCTTTAGAATCGAAAGATGCCGTTAGACACTATTTTAACCTGATCAGACAGAAATTCCTTGATTGGAACGGCTGTGTGTGGGGTTCAGAAGCTTTTTCCATGCAGGAAAAAGAGATTGATAATCTTTTGAATAGCAAATTGGTTTCCATCAGCTCAGAAACTGAGAAGATCTTAGGTTAAAGGCGGATACAATGCAGAAAGTATATACTAAAATCGATTCAATCGCAGGTAACGTTATTACCGTAGCTGCTGATGGTGTTAAGAATCAGGATCTTGCAGTAGTAAGTTCTCGTCATGGGGATTCTTTAGCAAGTGTGATAAAACTTGATGGAGATTCTGTATCATTACAGGTCTTTGCAGGTGGTAGAGGTGTCTCAACTGGAGATACGGTAAGATTTCTCGGACATCCGATGGAAGTCTCCTTCTCTGAGAATCTTATGGGACGTATCTTCAACGGAAGTGGTAAACCACGAGATAATGGCCCTGAATTAACAGATAATATGATCCCTATCGGAGGACCTTCAGTCAATCCTGCAAAGAGGATCCTCGCATCTAAGATGATACGTACCGGTATCCCAATGATCGATGTGTTCAATACTCTGGTCGAGTCTCAGAAATTACCGATCTTCTCCGTATCTGGAGAACCTTACAATGAGATGCTCTCTAGAATCGCTATGCAGGCAGAGGTCGACCTTATCATCCTTGGTGGTATGGGGCTCAAATATGATGACTATCTTCTTTTCAAGGAATCACTTGAAAAGGGTGGGGCTATGAGTAGGACGATCTTCTTCGTCCATACAGCATCAGACCCAACAGTCGAGTGTATGCTCGTACCTGATATATCTCTTGCAGTTGCAGAACAATTTGCACTACAAGGGAAAA
Organism: uncultured Spirochaetales bacterium; assembly: GCA_964564075.1. Taxonomy (GTDB): domain Bacteria; phylum Spirochaetota; class Spirochaetia; order CAKZLE01; family CAKZLE01; genus CAKZLE01. The sequence goes on along the minus strand of CAZLZY010000305.1, from coordinate 1,054 downwards.
GAGTATTGGTACTTCTCACAGATATGACGAACTTCGCGGACTCTCTGAAAGAGATCGCTATCACTATGGACCAAGTACCTTCGAATAGAGGGTATCCTGGAGACCTATACAGTTCACTAGCTTCTCGTTATGAGAAGGCTGTAGACTTTGAAGGTGCAGGTTCGGTAACTATCCTAGCTGTAACTACCATGCCTGGTGATGATGTAACTCATCCGGTACCTGATAATACAGGATATATCACAGAAGGACAGTATTACCTAAAGAATGGAAGAATCGAACCCTTCGGATCCCTTTCAAGATTGAAACAACTCGTTAATAAAGATACTCGAGATGACCATAGAACACTTATGGACGGAATGATAAAACTCTATGCTGCCTTCAAAGAGGCTTTAGAAAAGAAATCTATGGGATTCCAGATGTCTGAATGGGACAGAAAACTACTAGAATATGGTGTGTTATTTGAAGATAGTATGATGAATCTGACGGTAAATATTCCTCTTGAGAAGGCTCTTGATAATGGATGGGTAATACTTGCTCAGTGTTTCACACCAGAAGAGACAGGTATTCGTTCAGATTTGATCATGAAATACTGGCCTAAGAAAGACTGATTAAATGAGGTATTAACATATGGCTTCGGTGAAGTTGACAAAAACTGAATTAAAGCGACAGAAAGATCAGTTGAAACGATATAACAGATATCTCCCGACCCTACAGCTGAAGAAACAGCAATTACATCTGGTCATAAGACAGGTCGAGATCGAGATATTAGAATATCGTCAAAAACAGGAAGCAGTACATAGATCTCTACTCCATTGGGTGCATGTGTATGGTGAGAATAGCAGTTTTAAGGAACAGCTACAGCTACAACATCTTGTGAAGGTCGAATCGATCAAGAAGAAGAAGGGAAACATTGCGGGTGTTACCATCCCAATCTTTGAGGAACTGAAATTCCAAGAGATCCCTTATAATCTACTCGACTATCCGTTGTGGGTTGATAAAGGTATTGAAGCTTTACGCAATATTGCGGAATTCGATGCTCTTATCACCGTTCTTG
>CAZLZY010000304.1:0-3230 GCA_964564075.1 uncultured Spirochaetales bacterium | reverse complement strand
AATTCCTGCGGAATTATTTGTCTTATCTTGCAACTTAATTATCTAGAGGTCCGTGGGACTTTTTTTTCTTTTTTTGGGCGAACAGTTTATCTTACTGTTCTTGGATAATGACAGCATGTCAATTTTTCTTTACAAAAGCATAATTTATGCTGTACCTCTTAATCAACACCAAATAACAGAATTATTAAGTTGGACTTAAGCCGCAATAGTTTGATCCTTCTGCAAGGATTCATACCGTTTATTCAGTGTTTCATAGTTTAGAGTTTGATGAATTCGATCCTGATTATAATACCAAAATCATAGTCTAAATCGAAGTTCTATTCAAGATTTTCTGAGAGTCTACACTATTCAGTATTTACTTCGTAAGCGCTCCATAAACCCCTCCTGTAGAGAGGATTATTGATGATGATATGGATGGCTACTTCAGTTCAACTTAACCTTGACCAGGTAATAACGATGATCGAGTACCTAGGTGATATATACAAAAGGATCAAGTTCTGCTGACTTCGCGGACTCTATAAGACTATCAAAGTAGAGATCTGGGGGTACCCCCCCTTAAAGCAATAAGCTAACCCTCTTCTCACCCTACCGGTTTCAGTCGCTGAAGCCAAATCCGACAGAGATATATTTCGTTCTCTGATAGAAATAGTTAAACAACGGAAATCTGCCATCATGGTAATAGACTTCTATCTGAGCCTTACCGAGTCCACCGCTCTGGTAGAATGCGACCCCACCTCCGACGGAGAACTCTTTCTCCCATGGATTATCTTCATCATACTGCCCGGGCATATGCTTGGTCTGTCCATCTTGGTGTAATTTCAGATCTCCCGCGAGAAACACCTCCCCGAAACGGAGAGGGACGGTCAGCTCGGCTCCAGTTTGGATGGTCCAAGCATTGTAGGAAGCAGGAAGCGCATCAGGGTCGATCCCCTCACCATTGGATGCAGCAATATACAGAGGCTCACCTGAAGTCTCTATGATCACCCAAGAGGGGATATGTACTGCCGGATGCATCCATGACTCCCCGAGGGGCTTGCTCGCATCTGCATAGATTCGTAGATTGTTACCCATGGGGAGGGATACCCCTGCAAGAATGTTGTTATCCCTGCAGTACTCGACAGGAGTAGCGGTACTTCCTGAATGATCACGAACGTTTTCCAGAGTCTCATCACCATAATGGCCTGAATAGTGCTGAAATCCATAACGTACTATCAGCATGTTGAAGAGCTCCACATTGGTACCGATGAAGAAGGCTCCATCGAACCCTAGCATATCAGCACCACCAAATCCCTGGAAGACAGAATTCAAAGATCCCTGGAATGCGAACTCAGCCGCGATCGAATCCTTATAACTCAACCTCAACAGACCAAGATTCAACCCGGTCTTCAGCTGTGCATAGAGCGTTTCCGATGCATACGCATCACCATTGTAGATTGCGACATCATCATAGGTATTAGCCCCTTCGACCTTGATGCTCCTCGGCTGTCCTTCAAGAACAGATAGGACATGCAGCTTGCTTCCTGATGAGTGAGGGTCCGCACGAGCCTCAGGAAAGAGCGCATCAGCTGCATACAGATCGAACGAGAGACTCCTCATAGATGGAGATGCAGCTCCAGGGGCCGTAATAGCAATCAGGAGAAACAGGATTCCCCATAATAGATGTTTTTTATTCATGATATTCTTTCCCCTTGCTTATCCATTGACAGCGAATCCCATACTGATATATCTGCTGCGCTGATAGAAATAGTTCAACTCAGGGAATCGACCATCATGGTAGTAGACCTCAAGACGGATCTTCCGTCCTAGAAGCGTCTGGTTGAACTCTACACCGCCACCTACCGTAAATTCGATCTCCCATGGATTATCTAAACTGAAAGAGCCTACCTGATGAAGCGTCTGTCCATCCTGATGAAGCTGTACATCCCCAGCCAGATAAAGAGATCCCAATTTCAATACAGGGATCCGATATTCAAAACCACTCTGCAGCCGCCATGCTTTGTATGATGGATCATTAGCTTCAAGATCAGTTAAATTCTCCTGCCCTGTTATATACTCAAACTGTGACTGATCAGTAGACCCTGGTTTGAAGACGTAGGAGGGAACATGGATACCGGGTCGGATCCATGCATGATCCATGGGCAATTCAGCGAAACCATAGATACGGCTCCTGTCATTAAGATCGAGGGAAAGTCCTGCGATCCAGGAATTGCCGCGGGTATACTCTTCAAGTTTGGTAGTTGACAGGTCGATACCTTGTTCTGCGAGGGTCATCAGAGTCTCATCTCCCCAGTGTCCTGAAAAATGATGCAGACCTCCCTGGAGAGCCAGAATATTGAATAACCGTACGGAGACTCCTGCTCCATAGATACCGCCGAAGCCTAATGTATCTAAAGCACCAAATCCCTGAAAAGTGGAGCTGAGCCCACCCTGAAGATATCCTTCTACCTGGATCGGTCCTAGGGACAGGCGCATCAATCCTAAATTCACGGCACTCTTCAATTGCCAGAACTCATTGCGATTCGCGAAGTCGACATCCCTGAAGGATATCTCTTCATACTCCTCACCATTACTGATAAGGACTGTGTGAGGGATACTCTCTTCATTGCTCATAGACATATGACTAATTCGAGAGTTACAGGAATATGGATCGGCCAAGGGTTCCCGGAAAAGCGGTTCCATAGGAGCCAGTTCAAACCGTAAGAAAGGTTGACTCTGTTCTTCAGAAGCAAAGAGAGGTGTAAGACATAATACGAGCAAAACAAGCATCATGACTGATAGTATAGATTTTTTCATATAAAACTCTCCAATGTTCGAAAATTATAACATATGAACGGTGAGATAAAAGGATGTGATTGCTGTTATTCCTGTGTATTTATAACAAAAGATTCCTGTACAACTGGTACAAGAAACTTGATTGTTATGACTTATGTACGTTTTGCTACAAATCTGGAATACAGAATTCATAGAGCTCTTCTAGATGAGCCTCATAGGTAAGGATAAGAGAGACCTGTTTAGGTACTGATACTCTTCTTACCCTGCAGGCTCAAAGCCATCGGTATCTAATTGGCTCAGAATAATTTCTTGTGGGAATTGTTGTGTGTTCATTGACAATCAACATAAAGTCTAGATACAGCATTTCTCTATATCTTCATTATTACATTAAACAATTTTGAAAATTAGAAGATAAGTATTACTCCTTTGTCTGAAAATCTCTCTATTTTTGTCGAGAA
>CAZLZY010000303.1:0-3237 GCA_964564075.1 uncultured Spirochaetales bacterium | reverse complement strand
TCAATCCCTGATGATTGATCATAGCTCCAATAGCTTCACCATATCCAAGACCTTCATAAGCTCCAACAGCCAAGGCGAGATTGATATATCTACCCGTCTCCTCCCATGTCCCGAAGCGTCCCTCCTGGACATTGACTCTGACATCTTCACTGCTTCTTCCTAGATAGGCAAACTCCCAATCATGAATGACCCCTGCACCATTTGTCGAGAGATGGGTGACCCATCCCTTCGTGCAGAGCTCGCCCAAGACTCTTGTGAGCCCATTCTTGATAGCATGAGCACCAAAGGTTAACATCACCGCAGCACCAAGCTCTCTGGAATGTACGATCTCATCAGCAATGAGTTTGATCCTCTTCATCACAGCATCTGATTCTATCGTGATAGGGGCTAAAGGGTCGACATGACTCTCAGCTATAAAGACCTTGCTGACCCGTTCATCAACGGGAAAGAACGTCATCTTCTCTCGATCGAAGAGTACTCGTTTATTCATGTTCCCACCCTAGAAGAAGAGAGACCTCTTCAAACCATGAGAAATCAGGTATAAGCAGATCGGCACCAGCTAGTACTAACCGTTCTCTCTTACCTAAGTTCAATCCGAATCGTTGACTTTCGTCACTCACTATGCCGATAGCTACTAGTCCATGCTTCTTTGCCTCTCGTATCTCTACAGGTCCATCTCCGAACACGACACACTGGTGGGGTAATACCTTCCCTCTACTCTCAAGTCCTGCAATGATCTGCTTGATGACTTTTCGTTTTGGGTCCTGATCAATATCACCGACTGAACCATAGATACCACCGGTGAAGTAGTCGGCATACCCCAATAGACTGGCCTCTTCCTTCACATCTTCAACATCGGTACCACTAGCAAGATAGATACGAGTATTCATACTACTGAACTTCTCGAGACTCGATACGGCACCTTTCATGGTCAGATCCTCACAGACAAGTCTCTTATTGAGAAAGTGCTCTCGCTTGATCGCGACTTTCTTCAATAGTTCATCATTGTAGATCTTCTTATACTCTTGGGGACTCAGGATATCATCCTCTGGGACAAGCTTGTTCGATCTGATCAGATGAACAAGCTCATGCATCTGAATGATCGTCTGTACCCCTGTAGTCTTATCTATAAGAGATACCACCTGTTGTGTTATCTCTTCGAGCCTACTCCCAGAGATACTAGCAAAGGCCTTCCCCGTGATATTCTTCACCATAGTAGCCACCATGATGGGTTCCCAACCCCGACGCAATACCGATATCGTACCATCGTGATCATATATTGCCACTTTCGGATACTCAGAAAAACTCTGTATGATATTTGGATTGATTATTTCGATCTCACTATGCTCCACATATACAGCTTTTCGAGCATCTGCAGCCAATACGGGATTATAGCGATAATCAGTATCAACCGCTAAGGTCCTGATCTCCTCTGCTGTCGGATGTCCTGTCTTGTAGAGTTTCTGTATACTCACTCCTGCAGATATATTCCCGAAGGCTGCTGCCTCTCTCACACTCGCCCCTACCGATAAAGCTGCAGCAAGTCCAGAGATGAAGGCATCCCCAGCACCGACCGTATCAACGGGTTGTATCATATGAATACCCGGAAGGATATACCTCCCCTCAGCATCCACAGCAATAGTCCCGTTCTCTCCTCTCGTCATGACAACTGGGGTATTCCAGTATTCATACAACCAGGAGGCCAGATATCCATCGTCCTCTTGGGCTGCTTCTAACTCAAGAGGATCGACAGTATTAGCTTTCATCAGTAGCATCGCTTCATGGGTGCTCAACTTGCGGATCGTTCCCCTGTAGACATCATTGACTCTTCTGCAATCAGAAAGCCATAGGATATCAGGATTCTGTTCTATAAGTTCATTCAAGACCTTCTGAAAGTACTCATCGTGCAGGCCCTGGAGCACCTGCTCATTGATGATGATGACTTCATACTCATGAATCTTGTTTGCTATATTCTCAATAAGTAGATCAAGAGTACTCTTACGGGGAACATTGAAATTCCCTATATCGAATCGAGGCTGCTCTTGCTGCTCATCATAGATCTTATGATAGACATGCGTGGCCCATTGCTCTTGTTGTACTACGATACCCTTAGTATTCACCTGAGCAGCTTCGAGCAGCTCGATCACCAACCGTCCATACAGATCGGCTCCGATGATCCCGTAGATATCAACATGAGAGATTCCCATGGTACTGCAGTTCACTGCGACGTTCCCAGCTCCGCCAACTTCACTGGAAAATTCAAACACAGAATTCGATCTGAGTCCTGTCTCAACAGAAAGCTCTTCATGTTCGTGTTTGAGGAAGTAATTGGAGTCAAGGCAGATATCGCCAATGACCGCTATAGAGGATCTTTTACAATCTTTTAGTATATCTTCTGTATTCAACAGTTCGCCTCTCATTGCAGAATGTTACCGGTTACATTTTTATCATATGATAGAGATTATTTCCTGTCAACACTTATTTGACATATATGGGGTGATACAAATCCTCCTGGTTCGGGATTATGGGCGTAAGGCTTCAGGAGGTATAGGAATCTGAAGATATTGAAATATGTTGAATAATTCTATATCATAGAGTGAATATCACTATATTGCGGTTACATGATAGACTTATAAGAGATCATCCCTTATTCTGTTACCGGTTACATTTAAAAAACGAGGAATTGATGCGAAAAATAACATTAGCGGATATCGCCAAAGAAGCACATGTATCTAAGACTACCGTCTCTAGAGTCATATCCAATCCTACCGTTGTCAAAGAGAAGACCAGAAACATCATATTGGAATTGATCGATCGGTATAACTATGTCCCTAATCAACTAGCTCAGGGATTAGCGGGAAACCCTACCAAGAATATTGGTGTAGTGATAGACGAGCTATCAAATGACTTCTTCATTGAGATAGCTGAGGGAATTGACCAGATCCTTTCATCTAGAGATTTCTCTATGCAACTCTCTAGTTCTCGCTGGATACAGGATAAAGAGTTAAAGATCATCAAGACTCTTATCAGTAGTAGGGTCGACGGTATACTCATCTCTCCGGTCTCAGTCTCTTCTGCATCAATAGAATTGTTAGAGCAGTCCGGGATACCTTATGTGTTGATAAACTGCATCACCCAATCAGAGAATGTAGCCTATGTCTCCTGCAACAATATTGCAGGGGGCAGGATCGCAGCAGAATATATCTCAAGACACACTAAGGATCAGACCATATTAGT
>CAZLZY010000302.1:2565-3249 GCA_964564075.1 uncultured Spirochaetales bacterium | reverse complement strand
GTATAGAGGTAGTCTATACAAGAAATGATGAAGAATATATCTCACTTTGGGAACGGACTCAGATAGCTAATTCTCATCCTTACAAAGAGAATAGCAGTAAAATCTTAGTATCTATCCATGTGAATGCAGCAGGAACGGAGTCAGCGAGTGGTTTTGAGGTATGGAGATTGCAGAAAAGTATTGAAAAAGATTTTTTTACCACCTCATTATCTGAAAGTGGCGTTCTCTCTATGACAGACTCTCTCAATGATTCATTGAACAAGGAACTTGATACGATGACTACAAGACTGGCTCAGAGTATTGAGACTTCACTACAATATAATCTTCCTATTGGAGTGAAGGATAGGGGGATAAAAGAGGGTTCTTTCTATGTCCTCCATAATTCCTGTATGCCTTCAGTTTTAGTTGAGACAGGTTTTATGACAAATGAAGAGGAGATCAAAAGATTGATCGACCCGATCTATCAACAGAAAATTTCTGAGGGGGTGGCCATTGGTATCATCACCTATCTTGAATCGTTAACTATCGATTAGATGCCTGATTCTCTCTATAAGTCACAAGTAAAGACTGTTTAAGGTCTTTCAGCTCTTCTGATAGAGAGACTTTATAGATATGAGGATTGATCTGTCTTTTATAGGACATATGAAAAGCCGACAATTCATCTTTCACTCTCTGTTGCAACTC
>CAZLZY010000302.1:0-2555 GCA_964564075.1 uncultured Spirochaetales bacterium | reverse complement strand
AGTGTACAAGCTTTTGTTATCCTTCTCCCCTGTTCTACCTTACAGGTAAGGAGGGGTTTGATAGTACTGATCTCAGATGAGCGTAGATCAACATAGTCTTTATCAATCATCGGATGAAAGAATCGATAATCTCCATCTTCAGTGATCTTCTCATGTGTGAGAGCTATAAGATCAGCTATCGCATTATTCTTGATCCCGAAGAATCTGTACACCTGCTTGATCCCAGGATTAGTAGTCTTCTCATAGTTGTTCGAGACCTTCATCGTGGGTTGGAACTCCTTTTCTTTATCCATCTTGGCTGCGAGTTTATATACTCCATTCAGGGAGGATTGTACGCCACCCGTCACGAGGTGAGTACCAACTCCCCATGAATCAATAGGGACCTTATCTGCAACGAGCATCGATATGATCTCTTCCGTGAGGTCATTAGATACTGCGATGAAGGCATCATCAAGCCCTGCCTCATCAAGTCTGGTACGAACCTCTTTACTCAGATAACTGAGGTCTCCACTATCGATCCTCACTCCTAAACGTTTTCCTTGGGCTTTGAGCTCTAGTCCAACCGTGATAGCATTATCGATCCCACTTCCAAGGGTATCGTAGGTATCGATCAACAAGATGCATGAATCCGGATAGAGTTTGGCAAATTCTTGAAATGATTCCAATTCAGAGGAAAACGCCATGATCCAAGAATGAGCCATCGTACCACTCACCGGAATATCCAAAAGCATTCCTGCATAGGTGTTAGATGTTGCTGAAGCTCCTCCGATAAAGGCTGCACGTGTCGCTGATAGTGCCCCATCGACGCCCTGAGCTCTTCTTAGACCGAACTCTAGGATCTTACCGCATCCTGAGGCATGGTAGATCCTGGAGGTTTTCGTTGCTATCAAAGATTGGAAGTTGATCGTGTTGAGTAGGAAGCTTTCGATGAGTTGAGCTTCGATCAAAAGAGCTTCGATCCGTAACATGGGTTCGCCAGGAAAGACAATCGTTCCTTCATCCATAGCATAGATCGTCCCAGAGAAAGAAAAATCTTTCAGATACTCAAGAAACTCCTCTTGGAACGAGTCCATCCCTCTCAAGTATTCTATATCCTCATCAGAGAATCCCATTGAGAGTATCCCCTTCAGAGCGGTATCAAGACCTGTGAAGATCGTATATCCATTATTGAAGGGCTGTGTCCTATAGAACATATCGAAAACGACCTGAGGGTTATTCTTAGTAAGAAAATACCCTTGTATCATAGTCAATTCATAAAAATCTGTTAATAGTCCTGAAATCTGCATATTATCTATTCTCTTTGCTGATGAGATCAAATCCCATGTAGGGCTGTAGTGCCTTAGGGATCTTGATCGAACCATCAGCTTGTTGATTTATCTCAAGAAGTGCTACTATCGCTCGTGATACCGCGATAGCAGTACCATTGAGCAGATGAAGATATTGAATTTTACCATCTGCATCTTTATAACGAGTCTGTAGTCTTCTTGCTTGGTAATCAGTACAGTTTGAAGTACTTGTGACCTCCCCCCACTCACCATGTTCTCCACGGCCAGGCATCCATGCCTCCATGTCAAATTTACGATAGGCTGGAGCACCAAGATCACCCGTGCAGGTGTCAACGATCCTGTAAGGGATCTCTAGTCCTTGGAAGATCTCTTCTTCGATTGAAAGAAGCTGCTGATGGATAGCATCAGACTCTTCTGGAAGTGCATAAACGAACATCTCGACCTTCGAGAACTGGTGTACACGATAGAGCCCCTTTGAATACTGGCCGGCAGCACCTGCCTCTTTTCTGAAACAATGTGATAGACCTGCAAGTTTGATAGGGAGTCGTTCTTTTGCTATGATCTCTCCCGCATGATATCCCCCAAGGGTTATCTCCGCAGTTCCAACGAGACATGTACCGGTATCTTCAAGAGTATAGATGTTACTTTCTGCACCTCGAGGGTTGAATCCAATACCTTCAAGTACCTCTTCTTTTGCGATATCCGGTGTGATCGTCAATGTGAAACCATGTTTTTTTAGGATATCAAGGGCATATCGTTCTAACGCAAGTTCTAAGAAGACTGCCTCATTCTTAAGATAGTAGAATTTTGCACCACTGACTCGAGCTGCTGTATCAAAATCGATAAGATCAAGATCCTGTCCGATCTGTACATGATCCTTTGGCTCAAAATCGAAATCAGGGATGGTTCCCCACGTACTGATCTGTAGATTATCCTTATCTTCTTTGCCAACAGGAGCATCAGGATGAGCAAAGTTCGGTATCCTCTTAGCTTCATGAAGGTAATCTTTCTCAACCTCTTTGAGGATCTCTTCATTCTGTGCGATCTTGACCTTGAGTTCCTTTCCTTCTGAGATAAGAACTTGTCTTTCCTCATTAGTCATCTTTGATTTCATCTTCTTTGCGTTCTCATTCCGTGCCATTCGAAGAGCGTCAGACTCCTGAATAAGGGTAGAACGTCTCTCCTGAAGAACCAATATATTAGGTAGGTCCACATGCATGAATCTGTTAGTGATATTCTGTTGTATCTCATCTTTTCTTGTAGTCAACT
>CAZLZY010000301.1:0-3259 GCA_964564075.1 uncultured Spirochaetales bacterium | reverse complement strand
CATGCTCGATATGAAGATCAGTGATCAGTTCATCGGAAAATTTGAGCTGTTCACTCCTATTGGGTCTTCGATCTATATCAAACCAACCTTGAATCTTTATAATGAAGAGTTCGCTACAGTAGGAGGAACGATCGGTCGATCGAACCTCTTCTCAGCGGGTCAAGAGTTTGGTCTGTTACTTGGGACGTTCACCGAGTTGGGAATGAAGCTCGAGGAACTAGTCTCCTGGCGATCTACTGATGATAATGGGAATACTGACCTGCAGACTGACTTTGAGGTCGTATATGGACCCTCCTTCTCTTGGAAGAACAGTGAGACTCACCGGTTCATTCATGAAGGGGTGATCAGTAAATCGAATATCGATTTCTCAATATTCGGATCTGATAGCTGGTATCATCGATTCTGTCTACAACATGATCAGCATCTACCGGTCACAGACATAGGGACCATCTCGTATGATCTGTTAGTAGGTTCCTATAAAGGGAAGTTCACCAACCGGCAGTTGAGCTTTGATATTGGTGGATGGGATGGAATACCTGGGTATCTGACGAGTAAAGAGATCTATGATGATGCCATTCTTATCGGGGCCTCCTACCAGCATAGATTCGAAACACTCTCTGAAGCTCTTGGAGCTGATATATATGGGCTTACACAATTTAGGGTTGGTAACGGTTGGAATGAATTCCCATCATTTGATGACCTCACCCTAAGGTTCGGAAGTGCGATGGGAATCGGTATCAACTCCTTCTTCGGAGATGTGATCCTGGGAGTAGGGATCAACCAGGATGCACAGATTGCCTATTATATTCTGATGAATTAATGACTAGGTGCAGATTTTTTCGGCTACCCTTCATTGATTTTAATATCATTCTGTTTATAGTTGACGTAAGCTGGAAACTCAGTATAATAATATTATGCACCCATTGTATAGCGGTATTACGACAGCTTCCCAAGCTGTAAAGGCGAGTTCGATTCTCGCTGGGTGCTTAAGAGTTTTATGAGTAAATTTGTTTCTTTAATAATGGTGTCACAATAGAAAGTAGAATCTACACAATTTTCAATCTGCAACAATCTCAATAAAAGTATAATACATAGGTTATATACCTGTGTATCTATAAAGTGATTTCTAAAGATTGAGGACTGCATATGGATCAGAGATTTTATAACTATTGGGGTAAGGCATCACATATCAATTCCTATCATCTATTAGTATATCATTGTCTAGATGTCTCTGCTGTTTAAAAACACCGTCAAGAAATGGGCAGCGTTAATATTCCCCACATCTGTGGGGACGGACGACACGGAGGAGAGGCTACTGATTAGCTTCGTTGTTCAAATTCACTTTCATTAATATCATCATATTTTTCTTTCCAAATCTGACCTATAGATATAGTATTGTTTCAGGGTGTCAATAAATTAAAGGCAGGGATCTTTGAACAGGGGTGTTCACCGACCTCAGAGTTACCATCTTTGGATACCTGGTTGCTAAAGGTAGTGCCTGTTATCAGATGGTCGACATAGGGTGTCATTTGATGAAGTGGTATCAGTCATGAACGAGACGGGGAAAGCTCTTCCCTCATTATACCGTGAGACATCATGCGGAGGATTAGCAAAGTTATGATCATAGTGAATAAGAACGAAGATATTCTGCACCTGAAGACCGCCCATATATCTCTTATCTATTCCCTAGAACCGGGGAATCCTATACGACAGATCTACTTTGGGCCTGCACTCTTAGCTGATGGGCCATTAGGAGCTTCTAAAACTGAAGAACTCTACCTGACCTTTGGTAGCGGGAACAGAAGACGATCTGCTTTGCAGCTGTTAGAGCTTGCAACTGGGGATGCCGTGGGGATACGGTTGGTCTATAAGGACTGTGAAGTCCTTGGTGGCACTGAAGTAGTCCTTACCCAATCCGATGAGACTCATGGTATTGAAGTTGAACATCATATACGTCTAGTTCCCGATCTTGATATCATCGAGATGAGTAGCCGTGTTAAGAACAATTCCGAGATAGATTATCTATTGACGCAAGCTGCAGCAGGGGTACTTATCCTTGATTGGGATATCGTTACCCAGACCTCATTCTCTGGAAGTTGGGCTCAAGAGATGTGTGTAGACGAGCAGTGTCTCTCAGCAGGAGTCCATATCACCGGCGAGAGTTGTGGAGTTCGTACTACACGCTACAAGAACTCCTCGATGTTTTTCTCTAAAGGTGAACAAGCTGCTTCAGAAGAGGCCGGTACCTGTATCGGATTGACCTATAACTGGTCAGGGAATTGGGCGGTGACGGCTGATATTGACAGGATGGGAGCTGCGAGGATCTTGGTCGGAGAACATCCTGAGACTGCATATAGAGTATTGAGACCTCAAAGTAGTTGGAGCTCTCCTAGCATGATGGTAACCTACAGTGATGCTGGTTTTGGACCAATAACTAGACGGTTTCACCGATGGGCTCGCGTAGAGGGTATCCGTGATGGTGAGAGCATTCGACCAGTAGTATTGAACAGTTGGGAAGCTACCTACTTCGATTTTGACCAGGAGAAGATCATCTCTATGATAGAAGGGGCTGCAGAGCTTGGAGTAGAACTCTTCGTGCTTGATGATGGTTGGTTCGGTGATACCTTTCCTCGAGATGATGATTCGACTGGACTTGGTGATTGGGTCGTCAATGAGAAGAAGCTACCTGAGGGACTGAAGAGATTGATAGCTACCTGTAAGAATAGTGGGATCGATTTCGGTCTTTGGATCGAGCCCGAGATGGTGAATCCCAAAAGTCGTCTCTATATCGAACATCCGGACTGGATCATCTGCGATTCACCGGAATATGCGATCGAAGAGCGTAATCAATATATCCTCGATCTATCCAAGGATGAGGTAAAAGAGTGGATCATCACGACACTTGATACGCTCCTGAGATCAGTCGATGGGATCTCCTATATCAAATGGGATTGTAATCGTCAGATACACGATCTCTCTGGATCGTTCTCTCTCTATGATGGCTATGTGAAGAACTATTATGAGATATTGCGATACCTAAAACTGAATTATCCAAAGCTGATGATCCAGAATTGTGCTTCGGGAGGCGGAAGGGTCGATTATGGAGCTTTGGCCTTGACCCACGAATTCTGGGCAAGTGACAATACTGATGCGATGCAGAGGATCTTCATCCAATGGGGTAGTGGATTCTTCTTTCCCCCAGCATTCACAGCAGCACACATCTCGGCAGAGAAGAATCATATAACCGGAAGGACCCTAC
>CAZLZY010000300.1:0-3268 GCA_964564075.1 uncultured Spirochaetales bacterium | reverse complement strand
CTGTGCAGAGCTGAATCGAGCTACAAGGAGTACTCCTGTGATTGATGCGAAAAGTGAACCGATGACATAAGTCTGGAGTTTGACCTTTTTGACATCAACACCGGAAAGACGAGTTGCTTCCTCGTTTCCACCGATTGCAAGTACTCTTCTACCGAAGACAGTCTTGTTAAGGATAATATATGAGATGATCGCTATAATGATCATGATGATTACTGAAGTAGGTATTCCGAGGAAAGAGCCCTGTCCAAATGCGATGAATCCAGGGTCGATCTTTGAAACAGGCCAACCTTTAGTGATGATCCAGACAGCACCACGTGCCATACTCATCATACCGAGGGTGACGATAAAAGCAGCGACTCCAACGTATGATACAAGATATCCGTTGATGACACCAATGAATGCACCTGCAATGAGACCGAAAAGGATTGCGAGAAGGGGATTAACACCCAATTCCATACATTTTCCTGTAACGACACCTGCAAGAGCGATGACTGAACCGACTGAAAGGTCAATACCACCAGTCAGGATGATGAAGAATACACCAAGACCTGCAATAACGACATATGATACCTGTCGAGCAACGAGGTAGAGATTTCTACCTGACATGAACTTAGGTGCGATTATGGTAATGACCAACATGATGAGGAGCAGAGCTAATAAAATAGCTGATTCCTTAAAGTTGCCCATTTTTTTTAAAATACTCTTTTCTTTCACGGTTATTCTCCATTTGTTACACTATCCCAAACCATTTATGTGACTAGTCTTCCTATCCTGATGTATCTACGGGGGTGGTGTAGAACTAAAAGGATCAAAAACGATAACTATGTCGGAAAAGTTTGATCGAACCATTGCTTGGATGCGGGGGATAAGAATGTAAGTAAAAAATTTGATTTAAGATGACAGGCTGAAGAGAACCTTCAGCCTGTCTTATTACTATGATCTTATAGGGTAAGATCTCAATTTCATACTAGTTGAAGAAGTTCTTCATTTCTGCCATGTATGAATCAGCATTGTCTTTTGTTACAACGAGGACACCAGTGTTCTGTACTTTCTCTACACTTTCGCCATTGTTTGCAGCGAGAAGTGTTTCGATTGAGATCCAACCCATGTTGTAGGTCTTCTGTACGAGACAGAAATCTACAGTACCATCTTTGATTGCAAGAAGAGTATCTTCAAGGTCATCAAATCCAGCGATCATGATCTCATCAGTTCTACCTTGTTGTTTAACAACAGTTGCAGCACCGGGAGCACAAAGAGCAGAGATTCCGAAGAATGCATCGATGTCACTGTATGTCTGCATAAGAGCTTCAACGTTGTTTACCGTGTCAGAGAAATTACCTTTTGTATCATTAACTTCAAGGATGTTGATTCCTGAACCTTCAAGAGCTTTCTTGAATCCAGCAGTTCTCTGGTTAAGGTTCGTAGCTCCAAGACCACCCTGAAGGATAACGATGTTATCTCCTGAGTTCAATCTTTTTACCATCTCTTCACCAGCTGCATAACCAGCATCTTCGTTTACCGTTCCGATATAAGATAGAGCTGAAGTAGAAGGAGCAGCTGCATCAAAAGTGATTACCTTGATTCCAGCTTCCATAGCTTCTCTTACAACTGCGATAAGTCCTGCATCATCAAGAGCTGAGATAGCGATACCATCAACATCCTGAGCGATAAGGTCTTCGATTACTTTTACCTGAAGTGAGATATCAAATTTAGCTGGTGCTACGTAATCAACTTCGATTCCGTATTTTGCGCCTGCATCTTTGAATCCTTCATAACAAGGTTCGTAGTATGGGTGAACACCTTTAGGAACCATTACAAAGTTCATGATACCATCATCTTCTGTCTGACCGCTTGCGAATAATGCTGTTGAACCAGCAAAGATAAGAGCGATTGTTAATAAAGCTAATACGATTTTTTTCATTTAAGAAACCTCCAATTAATATGTAATCTTCTATGCATGTATCATGCCAACTTCTATGGTGAATAGTTAATCGTACATATATAAAGAGTTACAAGAAATACACACTTTTAACAAATTCCATAACATGTACCAAAAGGATACATTATGAGTAATAGTGTGTAATATTGTGAACCTAGTAACACAACTCAAGAAACAGAGGGTAACACTTCAATTAGATTCTGAATAGATAGCATAGGTAGCTCAGAGGATATGAACATGCTAGGAGCTATCACGATAGGAGATGAGCCCTCATTGGTCATCAACTGTTAAGAGTATGGGGGTTATTTGGAATTATATGATATGAGGTCTAGATGAAAGTGGATTAGAGTTTAGATACGAGTTCTGATGCTACACGTTCATCAGTGATGAGGGTGGTGAGATGTTTCCCTTTTAATGATGCTCTGATAGCCTCGACTTTATCAAGGCCACATGCGATACCAACTCGTTCTGGGATCTTCATAAGATCATCAAATGCGATACCGATGATTCTTCGGTTGATCGATATATCCAGGTAGTTACCATCTTTGTCATAACTATATCCACAGATATGGCCGATAGCACCTGCTTCCTGGACCTTCTCAGCTTCTTCGTAGGAGAGGAAGCCAGAACGTACGAGAGCGCTGCTCTCTGGAGCATTTGAGCTTAATCCTACGAATGCGACATCGAGCTCTTTAGTCTTAGTGAGGGTCTTCTGAATACTTGTCTCATGGACAAGGAGGTCTTTTACTATACTATTCTTGACTACGACAGGGCATTGAATAGGGTAGTAATCTGCATGGAGTGTCTTTGAGAGGTCTCTTGCGAGTTCTGATCCATCGTATTGCGGATTCGTCGCTCCAAGTCCACCCATAAGCTGGATGATTCCTGCTTGGGAGAGCTGGTGCGGCTTCATCTGGTGAACCATCTGGTAGAGGGTCGTACCCCATGCGATCCCTATCTGTATCCCGTCTCGCAACATGGAGTCAGTAAGATCTGCAGCTGCGGCACCAATACGGCTGAGTAGAGAAGTATCATCATCGTCAGAAGGGATGACGATGACATCCTTTAGACCATAGGCTTTCTTGATTTGTTCCCCAAAAGCGGTAGCCATGGGTGATCCATCTTTAATACGGATCTCGACGATACCCAGCTCTTTACATTTTTTCAGGATATTGGAGACAGTCGGACGTGAAAGACTGAATTCTTTAGCAATCTGCTGTTGAGATTTCTCATCAATATAGTATCTTCGAGCGATCTGTATATATTGATCTCGTCTTTTGTTCACGTATTGTCCTCCATATAGGAATAATATCTCTTTTTCCTGAATAG
>CAZLZY010000299.1:0-3286 GCA_964564075.1 uncultured Spirochaetales bacterium | reverse complement strand
GGATTCTGGTTTGATCTCACGAGGTGTAGATAGAGGATACTCATAGGTATCAGGATCAAGAGACTCGATCAGGTGAGCATCATGGGCTGCTTTGAGTATTGGGATCTCTTTTGGGATCTCTCCCATAAGAGTGACTACTGCGGTATCAAGTGCGAACCCGTTGGTAGAGGCAATGATAGCTCCGACTCTCTTAGGAGTGCCGTTTCCAGGACCTGGCCCTTCCATGGCTATGATCGCATCCATGATGTTGACCTCGACTGGTATAGCCTGATAGAGGTTCGTGATCATTCTTGCGAAGGCTCTTTTTGAGGAGTATCGCAGATGATAAGGGCTCTTATTAAGAGAGGGGATCAATCCGAAGAGGTTCTTCACAGCTCCCGTATAATACATGAACTGATGAGTCTTCATCTTCGGTAGGTTCACGATATAATCAACCTCAGTGATGATCTTAGCTACTGAGAAACTCGATTTCTTGTAGGAGACAGTAGTAGAACCTTTGGTGAAGTCGATCCATGGGATATCAAGGGTGTCACAGACCTCCTGGATACCGCAGTTCTTAGGAGCGAATACGGAACTCTGGATCGCAGGAGAATCTCCGATACATGGGTGTCCACCTCTTTCGAGGATGATCTTACAGACCGCCTCGACTACGGAGGGATGGGTCGTGACAGCTTTTGCTACCGGTTTGTCTGAGAGGATGTTGGGTTTTAGAAGGACCTTCTTATCTTTAAGCTCTGGGATGCCGATAGCCTCCCAGGCAGTGAGGACTGCCTCATATACCTCTTTCTTGTTATAAGAGACACAGGGTTGTATAGCTACAGTAAGATCAGGATTCATCAGGTAACTCCTCATATTTGACGGTCCACAGCGTTGACATAACCACCGGTAGAACGTAATCTATTTCTGTTATCAACACCATTATGCAGGAAATGACAATGAAAAGACAAACAGAAGTAGATGGTATCATCTTTGATCTTGATGGTACTCTGCTCGACACTATAGCAGATATCGCCTATGCGATAGAACCCGTACTCGCCTCTAAAGGGTTTGAGGGACATGAAATCGAGACCTATAAGGAGTTCGTCGGTCATGGACTACGCAACTCACTGATCAATGCACTTCCCCTATCACATGGACTGAGTGAGGATGAGATAGAGGATCTCTATACTCAGATGATGAGAAACTATGAGGCATCCCCCTATGAACATACCAGTATATATTCAGGGATGGATGAACTTCTCACCTGGTTGCAGGATCGAAAAGTCCCTGTTGCGATCCTATCGAACAAGGATCATGCTCTGACACAAAGAATAGCAGCTCACAGATTAGAGCAGTTTGAGTTCATTCAGGTACAGGGCCTCTCTGTGAAATATCCTGGGAAACCTGATCCGGAGTCAGCTCAAGCTATTGCTGAGCTGATGAGATGCAAACCAGAGAGGTTATTGTTCATCGGGGATTCTGAAGTTGATTTTCAGACTGCTGTGAATGCAGGGATGGTACCGGGGATCGTGAGCTGGGGATTCAGATCAATCAAGGAGCTGAAGAGGTATGTTCCGGAGTCTATGATCTATGATACACCGCGGCAACTCCTTGAGGTCGTGACCAAGAGATTAGGATTGGATTAAACGATGAGCTTTATGATATTATGAAAAAAATGAGAAAGCAGGAGATGATAAATGGACTTTGAGATGTATTACCAGAAAGCTTCCGACTATGTAAGATTCGAAGAAGAGGCCTCATTCAAGCAAGAGGTCATTCAGGCAATGAATCAGGATGATGTAGAGGATCTTCATGATCGGTTCTATACAGAACTCGCCTTTGGTACTGCAGGTATGAGAGGGATCATCGGTGGTGGATATAACCGTATGAACCCCTTCATCGTACGACGAGTGACTCAAGGTTTCGCCGACTACCTTAATGAGGCAGCTCCCCAAGGGGCTTCAGTCGTGATCGCGTATGATTCACGATCATATTCTGATGTGTTTGCACAGAACACCGCAGAAGTACTCTGTGCAAATGGGGTGAGAGTCTATCTTTATGATTCCATTCATCCGGTCCCTCTGCTCTCTTATGCAGTCCGCTATTTGAAGACTACAGCAGGAGTCGTGATAACGGCTTCTCATAATCCTCCGGAGTATAACGGGTATAAGGTCTATTGGAGTGATGGAGGTCAGGTGATCACCCCTCACGATACCAGTATCGTGAGGAAGGTCAATCTCGTCACTGATGGGAATATGATAAAAGCCCTCTCGTTAGAAGAGGCTACAGCGAAGGGTATTCTCAGTGGAGTCCCTGCAGAGGTCGATGAGTCATATTATCAGAACGTTTTGAGTGACCCCGTAAGAGCAGAGATCTTTGCAAAGGATATCCCTTGTAGGGTGGTATATACACCAATACACGGTTCAGGTAATGTGCCTATCCAGCATCTCCTTAAGACCCTAGGAGTCGATTACCATGTGGTAAAAGAGCAAGAAGAGCCTGATGGGACGTTTCCGACGGTAACGATGCCTAACCCTGAAAGCCCTCAAGCCATGAGTATGGCTATCGAACTCGGAAAGAAGGTCAAGGCTGATATCATCTTAGGTACCGACCCAGATTCAGATAGACTTGGTATTGGATTCCCGACTGATGAGACTAAAGAGGAGTTCTCACTCCTTAATGGTAATCAGATCGCTGTCCTCCTCTGTGATTATCTCCTAAGTACCAGGAAAACAGAGAACCAGGGAGTCTGTGTGAAGAGTATCGTCACCACAGACCTCATGCGATCACTTGCTGAGAAAAATGGTGTTGAATGTGAAGATGTCCTCACAGGATTCAAATATATCGCAGATCAGATGAATACGATCGTAGCTGAGGGGAAGAGTTTCATCTTCGGAGCCGAAGAGAGCTTCGGGTACAACTCCTTAGCTGATGTCCATGATAAGGATGCAGTATCTTCTGCGATCCTTGCAGTCGAGATGATGCTCTATCATGCTCAGCAGGGAAAGAGTCTACTTGACCGACTTGAAGAGATATGGGTCACCTATGGCTACTATCTCGAGAAGGTCTTCTCTAAGAACTACCCAGGATCAGAAGGGAAGGCTGAGATGGATGTGATCATGAAGCGTTACCGAGATTCTACACCTTCAGAGATAGGCGGTATGCAGGTCGTGAAGGTCGAGGATCTTCTTGACGGGACTGGAGACCTGCCTCCTGCGAATGTGATCATCATTAGATTAGAGGGTGGCTCTAAGGTGATCGTGAGACCAAGTGGAACCGAACCAAAGATCAAGTTCTATCTGTTTAG
>CAZLZY010000298.1:0-3289 GCA_964564075.1 uncultured Spirochaetales bacterium | reverse complement strand
TAATGAGTTCTAATTGCGCATAGAAACGCCTGGGCATATCAGTAAAGATATCTTGTAACCAGGAGTGGTCCTCAATAACCTGTTTAACACTTCTTTCCATTCTTAACAGTTTCCTTACTAAACAGTATACTATACCTTTCTAAATATCTAACTATAAAACTAATCTTTTAGGACTATGACCTTACTCCAGATGCTATGTTAAAATCTGAATATATGATCGGGAATATCCCTATCAAGGGGTTTCATTGATTGAGCCCACGATCTCAATTCCATCAGTATCTCCAAGTAGCTCTAGCTGATGCGATAGCTCTGATCTAAGCTGACTCTCCAATGCTGTATCTCCACTGAGGTTATCTAGCTCATAAGGATCAGTGCTCAGACAGTACAGTTCATTGATATCACCCTCATTCACCGTATATTTATACTCATCAGTCACGAGAGTCCTTGATCTACTCGTATCACGATACCCCTGCCCATAACTTTCTATCATCATCACATCTCTACCAATTCTTTCCTGTCTACATACCGGTAACAGGCTCTCTCCATCTATAGGATGAGAGAATTCTGTATGGGCACAATCAAGGATCGTTGGTGCGATATCGATCGTATTAACAAGGGCATTAAGTCGGCTACCACCAAATTCGTTCTCCGGTAGTTTTATCGTTAGTGGTACCCGTACGGTCTCCTCAGTCATGAAGGAACCCTTATCGAACATACCACCGTGACTACCAAGCCCATCACCATGGTCACTGGTCCAGATGATCAGGGTATCTTCATACATCCCAAGCTCTTTTAGCTTATCGATGATGATACCTCCCGCCTCATCTGTCATCGTCGTCTGGGCATAGGCCTTGACCATGATCTGCTGCCACTCTTCCCAACTGAAGACACTGGGAATGATCAACTTGAAGTTCTCATCAGCTATAGGCTGGTTCATATTATAATAGGTTCCAGGTTTTCGCCTTAGATCATCTGAGTAACTCCCATACTCCCTGATATCAGAGGCCTCATACATATCGATGAACTCCTGTGTTGGGAAGTAGGGTTGATGTGGTCCCCAGAAGTCTATACGCATATGGAAAGGATCAGCCCCCTCTTCAGAGGATAGCTCATCAAGTTTCCTACAGGCGAGGTCTGCCAAGAAGAATCCTTCATGAGTCTCTTTAGGTGTCGTCGTTATTCCCAAACAGGGTTCGCCACACCAAGTTTGTTCACAATGATAGGACTCGTTCCCCTCATGCAGTTTCGGGAACTGCTTCTTGGAGGAGCCATTCCAGAAGTAGTTATCTATCCGGTGTTCTGCTCTTGGGAGCCCTTCCCTCTCTAGATATTCCTCATACTCTTTCGTGATATAGGGATTACCGTAGAAATCTGGACATAATCCTTCACAAGATTGATCTAATGCAGTACCGGGCCCAGCGTGCCATTTTCCATAATAGTAGTTCTTATATCCCTCTTTTGAGAGATTATTCAGATACACGTCATGATCATAGGGAGATTCTGTCTGATTATGAACATTCTTATGGTTATGAGGATAGAGTCCGGTAAGAAGTGTCCGACGTGCCGGTCCACAGAGAGGTGTTACTGCATAAGCTCGATCAAAAGAGACTGCATCCTTCGATAGCTCATCAAAATGAGGATGCAGGGGTCTCGCTCCACCATCCCAACCATGACGATAATTCAATTGATGATCTGTTACGATCATGATGATATTCGGTTTTCTTTCCATATCTTATCTCCTGGATTGACCCACTATGATATCACTATAGATCTTCTTATAGGAAAAACAATGCCATGTGACATGTTATTTCTTTAGAATATTCCAACTGATATTTTACCTTATAAGGTATTATTTATATTTATACCTTATAAGGTGCATTGACAAATATTACCCTACAAGGTAATATTATGTATGGATTATTCAATAAAGACACTTAACCAGTTAGGGATCTCTCTTCGCAGTGCTCGAAAAGGATCAAAGACCACACAAATAGCAGCTTCTGAGAGATTCGGTATTCTTCCTAAGACCATCTCTTTATTAGAGAATGATCCAGGAAGAGGCTCTATAGATAGCCTCTTCAAACTCCTAGCTGCTATTGGATATGAGATAACCCTGACTCCAAGAGACAAAGAGAATCCAGATTGGGATGGAGAGTGGTAACATGGGAAAAAGATCAAGTCGTATCCCTTTAGCTGTCTATATGAATTCTCGCCGAGTCGGAACCTGGAGTGTTAATTCACAACAAGTCCACCTATTCAGATATGATGAGGATTGGCTTGCATTCCCAGGAGCTAGACCCATCTCTCTCTCCTTACCATTGATTCCTAGTACTGAGGCTCATTCTGGAGAGGTCGTTAAGAACTTCTTTGACAATCTCCTCCCTGATACTCAATCGATCCGTGAACGGTTACAAACTCGCTATAGTACATCCTCAGCATCAGCCTATGCTCTTCTCTCTGAGATCGGTAGAGACTGTATAGGTGCATTACAAATAGTACCTGAAGATCTTGATATGACTCAAATGGAAAAAGGGATCACAGGAGAAGAAATTGATACCCATAAGATCGCTGAGATCCTAAGAACGGTTCCGCTTCAACGAAGCTCCTTGAATTCGCTAAAAGATCTCAGGATATCTCTTGCAGGAGCTCAGGAGAAGACTGCATTCACCCGATATCATGAAAAGTGGTTGATACCTACAGGAACCACCCCCACTACACATATATTCAAACTACCAATAGGAGATATTGGAATAGCAGATCTTAGTGATTCATTGGAGAACGAGTATCTCTGTTCGAAGATCATCAAGAACTTTGGCCTTCCAATCGCAAAGAATGAATTATACAATTTTGAAGATCAGAAAGCTCTTATCGTGACACGATTCGATCGAAGATGGGATCCTTCAGGTACTACATTATTGCGTATTCCTCATGAGGATTTCTGCCAAGTGACGGGTACATCTTCAGCCTTGAAATATGAATCTGACAGAGGCCCCGGAATGAAAACAATCATGGATAGCCTCTCATCAGCAACTAATTCTGATTATGATAGATCACTGTTTCTTAAAGCACTTATGCTAAACTGGCTGTTGGCAGCACCGGATGGGCATGCTAAGAACTATAGTATCAGAATAGGAACTGCTGGAAGTTTCTCACTCGCACCATTATAAGATGATACTTCAGCCTAACCATATCTAGACAGGAAAGGCAGAACCTACAATTCTCATAAACTGAAAAAGGCTATGAAGACCAAGTATTACCAATGGAATAAGATCCTACCAAGACACTGGGT
>CAZLZY010000297.1:0-3291 GCA_964564075.1 uncultured Spirochaetales bacterium | reverse complement strand
CGGTGACAGGCACCTGGTTCGGAAGTAGTAAGATTTTAGAAGCATTACCTGTATTAAAGAGTCTCGTAATTCCTCAGATAGCAACATTTACTGAACTATTTGAAGGCGTATCTGTTAAAGAAGCACAGAACTCTGTGATCTTTATCAGTTTCTTACTTGGTATCTGTCAACTCGGACTTGCTTGTATACTCAACTTCTTCCGTCAACTACCAGAGAGAAAAGCTGTAGCACAACTTGGATGGTTTGTGATGATGATAGGGCTATACTTCCTTGTACTGACACTAGTCTTCGGATATGCATTCCCTAGTTGGGGAATATATCTCATCGGTATAGGCTTCGGGACCTTTGTACTGTTCTTTGAACAGGTTAAGGGAGAGAGTTTCGTAAAGGGGCTCTTAAAAGGTCTTGGAGGTCTGTTCAATACATTCCTAGATTCTATTAGTGCCTTCTCAAATATCATCTCCTATATAAGACTATTCGCTGTCGGTATGGCATCAGTTGCTATATCATCAAGTTTCAACTCGATGGCAGAACCAATGTTTGGTGGATGGACTATTCCAGCAGCAATTATTATACTGCTGCTAGGTCATGGATTGAACCTTGTCATGGGACTGCTTTCAGTAGTCGTGCATGGTGTAAGACTCAATATGTTGGAATTTTCCGGCCAGCTTGGAATGGAGTGGACCGGTATAAAATATGACCCCTTCAAGGAGAATCTTGAAGCGTCAATTAGAGAATACTCACAAAATACGAAAAACAATAAGGAGTAATGTATGAATATTGGATTATTAGGACCCGCAGCAGCGTTATGTCTTGCAGCAGTAGGATCAGCTTTAGGAACCGGGATCGCTGCTCAAGCAGCAGTAGGTGGATGGAAGAAGTGTTTCGCAAATAACAAGCCTGCCCCTTTTATGCTGGTTGCTTTTGTTGGTGCACCACTTACTCAGACTATATATGGTTACCTGCTGATGAATTTTATCAATACTGCAGCAGCTCGAACAGATGTTATCACTGACCCCATGATTCTTCTATCAGCTGGTATATTCGGTGGACTGGCGATGGGTGCTTCTGCGATGATGCAGGGAAAAGCTGCAGCTGCTGCTGCTGATGCACTGTCTGAAACAGGGAAAGGTACTGCGAACTATTTCATGGTAATTGGTGTTGTAGAGACTGTTGCACTTTTCGTCATGGTCTTCTTGTTGTTAACACTTCAGTAGACGAAAAAAAGTTTAAGAAGAAAAGGTTGTATCATTTGATGGTACAACCTTTTTTATTTATGTTATATTTAGTTATATGAAACGAAAGAATACGAGAGAAGTACATATTGGGAACCTAAAGATCGGCAATGGGAATCCTATTGCTATACAGACGATGTGGGACCGACCTGTCGAGGACCCACAACAGGTCATCAGAGCTATCTATGATCTTGCAGCGATAGGGTGTGATATCATCCGGTTCTCTGTAGAGAATAGAGAAGCCTTGGGGCCATTAGAGATTATCCAGGAACACTCTCCCCTACCCCTCGTAGCAGATATACATTTTGACTATAAACTTGCTATAAGCTCATTAGAACTTGGTATCTCGAAGATCAGGATCAATCCTGGTAATATAGGAGCGATATGGAAGGTCGAAGAGATCATCAAATCAGCTAAAGCTCATGATAGTGCTATCAGGATTGGCATAAATGGGGGATCTTTACCGGTAGCTTATAGGAAACGAACAGATAGAGTCACGGGGATGATTGAGATCATTGATTCCTATGTAGAACTCTTTGATAAGAATAGTTTTACGAATCTTGTGGTTTCTATGAAAGATTCTGATCCTCAGGTCTGTTATGAAGTGAATAAGATTTTTGCTGATACATATGATATACCGTTACACCTTGGAGTCACTGAAGCTGGCCCGCTCATACCAGCTATCACGAAAAGTACCCTTGCACTCGGTAAACTTATTGAACAGGGAATAGGAGATACTATCCGTATATCGATAACAGGACCTATAAAGGATGAGGTAATCGCTGGTAAGGAGCTATTGAAGGCCCTTGGAAGTTATGACGGGGGAGTCAAAATCATCTCCTGCCCCAAGTGTGGTAGAGCAGGATTCAATACTCATGAGTTCATAGAAGAGATTCAAGATGATCTAGAGAAAATCAAAGAATCTATAACCGTCGCAATCATGGGCTGTGCAGTTAACGGGCCGGGAGAGGCTTCACATGCTGATCTTGGGATCACAGGATTAGGCAATGAGGTAGTCATCTTCAAGCAGGGTAACATATCTGCACGTGTATCTAGGGAACAGGCAAAATCAAAATTCTTACAGGAGCTTAACAGCATAATTCATGAAAAAACTGATAATTAAAGGTGCAAGAGAACACAACCTTCAAAATATAGATCTAGAACTCGAACGCGATAAATTGATCGTGATATCTGGGATCAGTGGTTCAGGAAAATCTTCACTAGCATTCGATACGATCTTTGCTGAAGGGCAGAGAAGATATGTCGAATCCCTATCTGCCTATGCAAGACAATTTCTGGGAAGACTTGAGAAACCAGATGTGGAATATATCGAGGGTCTATCTCCATCGATCGCAATCGAGCAGAAGACCACGCATAAGAATCCAAGATCAACAGTTGGGACTGTCACTGAGATATATGATTACTATAGACTCCTATGGGCACGTATTGGCGTGCCTCACTGTCCTCTCTGTGGTAAGACCATACAAGAACAGTCTATCGATCAGATCGTGGAGCATGTTTGTGAATATGAGCAGGAGAGTCGACTGATGATACTCTCTCCAGTAATCGTTGGTAAGAAGGGTGAACATCAGAAGGTTCTTTCTGATGCAAAGAAATCTGGATTCTTACGTGCTCGTATAAATGGTGTCATCACACAACTAGACGATACGATAGCTTTAGAAAAACATAAGAAACATACCATAGAGATCGTTATTGACCGTATCATCTTAACTGATGATAATCATAAACGACTAGTAAGCTCCATTGAGTCTGCATTAGAACTTTCTGATGGGGTCGTTACTATCCTAACACTGAATGAGGATAAGACCACTACCGCAGAGACCTTCTCAGAGAAGAACTCATGTACCGACTGTGGCATCAGTATACCCGAGCTCGAGCCCAGATTATTCTCATTCAATAATCCTTTTGGTGCATGTCCAGAATGTAATGGAATAGGTGCTGTGACCTCATTTGATCCAGATCTGCTCATCCCTGATAGGACAAAGAGCTTCAATGAGGGGGGGATCGCATCGATGAACCCTACCGCCTCTTGGAA
>CAZLZY010000296.1:0-3293 GCA_964564075.1 uncultured Spirochaetales bacterium | reverse complement strand
AACGAGGAAATTCTTGAATCATTGGGACTTAGCGAGAATCAGAACGGGATCATGATCCAGCTGATCACTTCGAACAGTGAAGTGAATAGATTCAAACAGGCTGGGTTGATGAACTATGATATCATTACTGAGATGAATGGCATGACTATATCTTCCATACATGAATTTTATGGTATAGTATCTGATGATAATATACATGATTATAAAATCACTTATATAAGAAATGGTAAGATTTATAAAACGGGAGTTGATAAATAGATGGATAAAGATTTTGTATCACCGAAGATCTTAAGAAACAATGCTCTTAAGTTGGTTCACCAGATTTATACTGAAGATGGTTTCGTACCTGATATCATCTATTCATTATTGCGAGGTGGAGCATATCTAGCTAATGTGTTCAGCGAATATTATAAATTAGTCAGAGGTGAGAATGAACGTCCAGTATTCTATGCTGCTGTCGTAGCACGGTCATATTCTGATATCAGAGAACAATCAAAAGTGATGATCGATGGTTGGACCTATTCACCTGATCATTTGAGAGCAGGTGATAAGATCCTGGTAGTTGATGATATCTTCGATACAGGAAAGACCATAAACAAACTCGGTGAGGTTCTCATGGAGAAGGGGATACCTCGAGAGGATCTCAAGATCGCTGTACATGATTATAAGATGCCTACCTATAAAGGAGACCCTCTTCCCATGCAGCCTGATTACTACTGTAGAAAACATATTATCAATAGTCCTGAAGAGGATGTTTGGATCCATTATATGAACCATGAATTCATCGGTCTTAGAAGAGATGAGATAGATAAGAATTATGATGATGTAGAAGTTCAGAATATTCTGAAGACTCTTATAAAATAGAAAGAAAAGACTAAGAATAGTTAAAAGGGATCGTTTCTCATCAGAGGTGATCCCTTCACTTTTATGTGAGTAGTAATTTTTCTACGAGGGACCGAATAAACGGCCAAGCCATATAGAGTGAGAATATAATGATAAATAGATAGGTAAGAGCTTCAAGGATAACCGAAATTCTAGCAATCGTTCTCTCATCCTGTTTGAGCCTATAGAAGATACCCTCTCTTCCCGCATAGGCAAGATACCCAGCTAAAGATATCACGACTCCCATACCCAAAGACATACAGATCAATCCAAAGATCCCTGGAATCAGAATATCGAGGGATATTGAGAAGAGTAGGAGCATAGTAGCACCAGGACAAGGGATCAATGATGAAACTATGATCATGGAGTACATCCCTTTAGATGATGTTCGCTCATTATGAGCGTGCCCCAAACTGAATCTTCTGATAAGAAGAACAAGAGTGAAGAGTGCTAGTAACATATAGGTGACACCTTCAAGATAGATACTAGCTTGATTTGTAGAGGTGAGAACTACTGCTCCTTTGATGATTAGATCAAATACTAAAATAAGTATAAGACTAACACCTGCATGAACCCCTGCAGCTAAAAACCCTGCGGCTAAGGGTTCCCAAGCTTTTGCATCTCGCCCTATGAACAGGGAGAATATGATCGTTTTTCTATGCCCTGGTCCTGCACCATGGAGTAATCCATAGACAAAAGCAGCTAGCCCTAACGAAAGAAAAAGCTTCAGGCCCGGCTCTTCTTTGATTCTTTGAAGGTATTCTGCCATATGCTCTCGAAATCCGAACTGAATATCAATCAAACCCTTTGTGGGACCAACAGAACCTGAACGAACAGGTTGAATGACCTGTGTTTCTTCATCAGTACTGATAAATGGATTAGCTACGATCGTAGAAACACTAAGTATCAAGAATATCATGATGAATAGTATGTTAGTTATGACCTTTATTCTTATATTACAGATCGACATAGATGACCTCAGGATAGGCAGTCTTCAGCCCAGGCTTCCAGGATTCATATACGGTGGTATCATCTACTGCACCTTGAGGATCATAATAGAATGGTTCATTCTTATTCGTACTTAAAGTAAAAGCAGGGACCTTTCCTATAGTTGTCTTAGAAAAACCAACGGGATCGTTTCTATAAGATATAGCACAGAAGAGAGTAGGGTCAAAAATACTTAAGGTGAAATCTTCATCTAAATGGAAAGGCCTTAACGAAACATTGAATTGGTATGATAACTTCCCATCTTTCTGTGAAGCAGTAAAATCTGAGATGATATCGGGATAAAAGATCTTATTCCCTTTCTGAATGTTAAGAAAGAAGTGATAGTTCTTTAGATTAAGGAAGGCATGATCATAGATATTATCTATCTCTTTAGTTTCAAATCTCTTATTCTTATTCACATCGAAACTGTCAATGATGGACATACTGAACATCGTATCGAATTCCCAATCCATCTTGATGCTCGTACAGGTTTCATCTTCAACTATGAAAGTCAGTTCTGGATAGACCATCATATGGGGATGTGCGTCTACTAATACAATTGAGGAGAATAATAAGAACACACTGAGCAAGCCGATCTTTCTGATAGAATGAAAACACATTTTCATACTCCTGAACATCTAGTATTTACCAATTACAGTATACCTTCATGGTGTGATACATATCAATAGAAACTGTTTTATTACCGTAGGAAAGGATTTGCTTGGATATCACTTTGAAGTAAAGTCCCTGATGATATGAATGGGTTATAGACAGTCTGTTCAGGTATCTTTGGGAGAGAGGCTATCGGAGCCAAATCAATGATAGTCTTATCTTCCAAGACCTTTTCTCTCTGGTTATTTCTTAGTTTCATATCTATTAAGAGATGCAACTGTCCTAGATCATTCGTATGAGAATAGATATTCCCATCACGTAGGAAATCAATCATATAACTCACTGTATCATTATAAGGATCATCTAGATTCAGAAAACCAAATGACACATAACTAGTTGGATCATATGTGACGATATCCAAAGAGGTGTAAGTAGGAAGTGCCTTGAAACCACAGGGGATATAAAAGGAGTAGATAACATCATCTCCGTCTATAACTGCTGTGAAATCATTAATCGTGGAGGGAACATAAGTGGAACCATCTATGTCGATGAAAGTGAAGTAGTGGTACTTCTTCGCATTACTGAAGGCATTCTGGTATATCTCTGACTGCTCGAGATCATTGAATACTCCATCATAATCATAATCATATTGTGTTATCACATCTGGACTGAAGTTTCGGAGTAGAGTCCACTTTTGCCAGATTCCTTTTAAACCAGAATCATCAACATCCAAGGACATCTCCATATCTATATAGACATGGGGGTGACTGTGAATAGCTATAATTGAGATCGATAGAAAGATGAAGCAGAAA
>CAZLZY010000295.1:0-3295 GCA_964564075.1 uncultured Spirochaetales bacterium | reverse complement strand
TCATCCTGTAGCTCCTTAGGATCTGTGCCATGCGTGTAGATCCCATATTTTGTCACCTCAACCGGCCTGTTATCCTCAGAGGAGAAGATTACTTGTGGGAACTCCTCTGTTCTCTTCAATACCTCATCACAGAGATAATCTCTATGAACAGCACCACAGCAGAGGATCTTCTCACTCATACTCGTACTAAAACGGGCAGTGAAATCATCCTCGTTGAATGTTGAGTTGTCATGACTCAAGTGCTCCTTCCCTGAACTGTTCGCGACTCTTGGATCCGAAGGATCGAGTTCCACCTCCAAGGGTAGTCCAATAGAGGAACAGACCTCTACCCTGTTACAGCGAACCGGTACCACTGAGATTCGTACGGCAACGAGATGTATATTCGAATAGGAGACGAAGGTCTCTGATAGGAGCTTCACTCTTGATCCGTATTCACTCTCCCATTCTACAGTTCGTCTTAATACTCCCTCTTTCAGATCAAGAGATCTTTTATATGCATGGATGGTTCCACAGGAGAGATCCACAGCCTCTCCATCAACCGTAATAGTGAGATAACGAATATCGGGAATATCGAGCATCTTCTGATTGTTTCTTGGGAATCCATAGGCCTCTTCACCATAGATGATAGGTTCAAGATCGTAGAAACCATTGAGAAACACTCCTGGATGGTATGAGGGGTAACGCTCTTCAAAGAAACCTCTTAACCCAAGATAACCATTCCCGATCGAGAACAGACTCTCCTGCCTTCCTATATTCTTACTATCAAAGGAGTTCTCTGACACTACCCAATCATCTCTCATACATCACCTCCTGAATCACTGCGAATTGCCAGGGATTCAATATAGTTCTCTTACTCAACATCCTACCGGAGATCAGATCCTTATAGAGCTTCTTCTCAGACAAGATAGGCTCTGTCTCAAGAGAAGTCTCACCATCTGAGAAGTTCGCGATGATTATGAGAGAGCTCGATCCCTTCGATCGTCTGAATGAAAGCAGATGTTTTGATCGACTCTTTATGATCTCTAGGGAACCTTCAGAGAGGATTCTCAAATCTTTTCTCATCATGAATAGATTCTCTATCATCGTATGTATCTGGGCTGATGGAGTCTCCCCATCAGCTTCTTGAGGTACATCCTCCCAAGAGAAGGGTCTACGATGTATCCACCGGGAGTCTTCCTGTTTAGCAGGGTCAGACCGGTAGGAATAATCATTCAATTGTCCCATTTCATCCCCGATATAGAGTAAGGGAATCCCCCCCAGTGTTGCAGAGAGCCCATAGAGTATCTGTAATTTTCTTATGGCACATATGATCTCGTATTCATCATGGAGTAGCAACCCCTTCTCTAGTCCTACCAAGGAAGCAGCAGTACCGGAGATCCTACAGTCTCCGGTCTCCACATTCTCTTGAAAAGGTAGCCCTTTTGCGAAACTCCCAGGGAATCGGCCGGTATAGAAAGCATTGAGAAAGGATCTGTGTCCTTTGGGGTCGATTCCCAACTCCTGAGCATCTCCATCATCAAAGGTCCACCCGATATCATCATGGCAACGAACATAATTGATCCATGCACATCCGGGACTGATCGCAAAACGATCCTCTATGGATTTCCTCAAGAGGCGAACATCCCTTGTTGCGAGAGCTTCCCACGAGGTGGCCATAAGTAGAGGATTATAGGAGAGTTCACACTCCTCAGTAGAGATATAGGAGAGGACATCAGAGGGGGCTACGATCGCCTCAGAGAGAAAGGCCATACAGGGGGCTACGATACGAGCAAGTGCTCGAAAAGCTCTCACGAGAGTATGGGCTTTAGATAATCCTTCACAGGAGGTCCCCTTCTCTTTCCAGGTAAATGCGATCGCATCAAAACGCAGTACATCGATACCCAGATTTGCGATGAAGAGCATCTCTCGGGCCATAGCTCGAAAAAGTTCTGGATTCTGGTAGTTCAAGTCCCATTGATAG
This sequence comes from uncultured Spirochaetales bacterium, assembly GCA_964564075.1. Taxonomy (GTDB): domain Bacteria; phylum Spirochaetota; class Spirochaetia; order CAKZLE01; family CAKZLE01; genus CAKZLE01. The sequence continues at coordinate 1,335 of CAZLZY010000295.1, read as the reverse complement.
GAATGGAAGGTAGTCCAGACCCATGAGGAAAGTCCCTCATGATAGGTAAAACTACCGGTTCTCACCTCTGGGAATATGTCACGTAGATGAGCCTGATACTCCTGGGGTTCACGTTCATCTGGAAAGATGAAATAGAACTCCTTATAGTCGGGATCACCTTCGATGGCCTTCTTAGCCCAGATATGTTCATTTGACGTATGGTTCAATATAAAATCGACGGCAACAGAGATACCCCGCCTATGAAGTTCAGCGATCACCTCTTTGAGGATCGTAAGATCACCGACCCTCGGATCGATCTCTCGATAACTTGAGACAGCATAGCCCCCATCACTCGCCCCCTCAGGGACCTTAAAAAGGGGCATGAGATGTAAGAAAGTTATCCCGAGATCTTCAATATAGTCGATCTTCCCGAGCATCTGTTTCAGATTGCCAGCAAACAGATCAACGTAGAGGACTCCTCCTATCATCTGTTGAGAACCATACCATTGGGTTTCAGCATTATGGCAGGAATCATGGAGATTAAGCGTAGCTGATCTCTCCTGAAATATGATCCATGCATCATCGAGCAGATCTCTGACGATTAGGAGGAACCCTTCATCATCTCCATAGAGTACTTTCAAGTACCTATAGAGATCCTCTCCATAGGAGTTGCACCTCGTGGAGAATTCCTCCCATAGGGGAGTGACCTGCGGAGGTTCTATCATCTGTATGAGTCTCTCTAAGACTTTTGATCGTTTCATAGGACCCTCTTCAGGTAGTTGATCGCTCAACGATATTAAGTTCCAATTGCGTATGAATCACAGGATTCGTGGTATCTTTCAATTGATCTATGATCAGACTGGCAGCCAACTCTCCTGATTTGACTAAAGACTGTCGTATCGTACTGATATCCATATATCCTGCGATCAACGTATCGTCAAAACCAAGTAGTCCGATATCACCAGGAATGGCAATACCGAGAGCTCGTGCTGCTTTGATCACACCGATAGCTTGAAAATCTGATCCGCAGAAGATAGCATCTGGTCGGTATTTCTGAGAGATCAGCTCCTTAGCACATTCGATGGAAGTATCCATCCCATAGGGGTGGAAGCAGATATGTTCCTCATCCATAGGATACCCAAGAACTTCGAGTTTCTTCTTGAACCCTTGCAATCTTAGACCTGTCGCATGAAGTGAATAGGGAGGTTCTCCTCCCTCACCGATGAACGCGCACTGTTTATACCCTTTCCCGACAAGATAACTTGCCGCAAGTTCTCCACCGAAAGTATCATCGATGGTGATACTCGACACATCCTTATGCTCTACTTCTATCCCAACTACGGGAACTCCATGTCG
>CAZLZY010000294.1:0-3303 GCA_964564075.1 uncultured Spirochaetales bacterium | reverse complement strand
ACTTGTGTGTATCCGATACTGTTGAAAGGAGAATCCATCTTCTGATCCATTATCGAATAGAGAAGCTGCTCTGATATGAGCAAAGCCCATACCATCTCCGATAACAAGAATCACATTCCCACTCTCTGGTGGTTTTCCGGGAACAAACTGCTGCTGGTCACATGAGCTAAAGACCGATAAGATGAGTAAGAGAAGAAACATTCTTTTCATATCTCATTATACCATATTACAGGTATAATTTTTTATCTGCCATATTACTCTGTTTATACATGATAGGCGTAAAAAATAAGAGTAGGTAACTTACTCTCTTCTCTATTTGATCTCCCATTTGCAACGAACAGGTGATACGATGATTCCCTCTTTTTAAGGAGCTATCACACTCTTTACCTTAGTAAGGAGTTCCTCAGTAGTGAATGGTTTCTGGATGAATTTGAAATCAGCATCTTGATGCATATGCTTTGAGAGTTCTGTATCGGTATACCCCGACATGAATAATCCTTTGATCCCGGGTCTCTCAGCTCGTATCTTCCCAAGTAGCGTCAAGCCATCATATTGAGGCATGATGATATCTGAAAGGACTAGATCAATCGGGAAGTCAGCTTCAAGTACTGCCTGCAGGCCCTTCTGTGGATTATCGCAGGGGATTACGGTATATCCATGAGATCTGAGAGCCATTGAGACGAGCTCAAGTACTTGAGTGTTATCTTCAACGACAACGATAGTCTCAGTTCCATCAATCGATTCAATACTGCTTTTTGATTTCTCTACAGGTACAACCTGCAACTTATGAGCAAGCTCAAAGGTTATGAGGAACCCAGTCCCTATACCGGTATCTGAAGATACATCGATAGTCCCATTATGTTGTTTGACAATCCCGAATACGGTAGAGAGGCCTAAACCAGTACCACTCCCTTGTGGTTTTGTCGTAAAGAATGGTTCGAAGATATGCTGTTTGACTTCTGATGACATTCCTGTACCGGTATCTTTGATACATAGTGCAGCTTTATAACCAAACTCTGATTGTTCTACATATGTAGTGATGATGAGCTCTCCACCTTTCGGCATTGCATCACGAGCATTCACTGATAGATTCATGATGATCTGTTCAAGCTGCCCTTGATCGGCCTCTATGAGTATCTTTCTCTGAGCAAGTTCACAGGTGATTTTTATCTCTTCTCCAATGAGGCGACTCAGCATCGGCTGAAAGTCAGAGATTACCGTATTCAGGTCCAATACTTCTAATTTAAGCATCTGCTTCCTTCCAAAGGCAAGTATCTGTTTAGTAAGATCAGCAGCCTTCTCTCCAGCTTTTCTAATCTGGTTGAAACTCTCATAGACCCCTTTATCGAGATCAGTATTCATCATCCCCATATCTGCATACCCAATAATAGGTACAAGTAGATTATTGAAGTCATGAGCTATTCCACCGGCCAGTTTTCCTAGAGACTCTATTCTCTGACTCAAGGCGAACTGCTCTGCGAGCACTCTGTTTTCCTCTTCAAGTATCTTCTGTTCTGAGATATCACGCTTGATAGATATATAGTGGGTTATCACTCCATCACGATCTTTCACGGGCGTGATGGTCATATATTCCTGATAGATCGTCCCATCTTTTCGCGTATTCTCTAGCTCACCTCTCCATACGATCCCAGCTTGACTAGCTTCATCAATCGATCGATAGAAATCATCATCCTGTACATCCGATTGTATCAGGTCTTTAAGGGTCTTCCCAATAATCTCAGATTCTTCATATCCTATGAGATTTATCAATGCTTGATTTCCCCACTTGATCCGACCTAAATGATCAAGAATAGCTATTCCTTCTGCAGCAGAGGACAAAGCGCTGCTTTGTAGGAATAGAGTCTTATTGATCATCTTCTGCTCTGTGATATCATCACCTATAGAAGCGAACCCAACGATCTCTCCCTTAGTGTTACGAAGCAAGGTATTATTAAGGATTATATACCTGAAAAAACCTTCTTTCGTCTTGATCTTGACCTCAATATGAGTAGGAATATTCCCAGATCTCAAGTGTCGAATAAACCCTTTTTTCAGATTATTCCCGTATTCAGGTAAGAACAGCTCAAAGATATTGGAACCAAGTACTTCACGCTCTATGTAGCCCGTGAGATATAGAAGGTATTCATTGCAGAATGTTATATCTCCTTTGATATCTACTGTCATTGCTAAGAGTTGAATATTCTCCAACATTTCCCGATACTGCCGAAGATTTAGGGCAGATAATGCATGATTCTTCTGTGCGAACCATAAAGCAAAAGCGATTACCATCGTGGTTAGTAGAAAGAAGATAAGGGTATTTGTTGCCACACCCATCTTCAAGTCTCTGTAAGATTCAGTTGGAGAGACTATAATAGTCATACTATTGAACTTATTGAGTACGATCTTCTCACTAGAATTGATGAGGTTATCATCTTGCTCCCAGACCCCTGTCTCGAACAATACCACATCATTCTCTAATAACTGTACCTGAAACAGATCTTGATACTTATCAAAAGATGTGTGCATGACTGATAGCATATCAATAGTACCCACAAGAAAACCATTCAAATGGGTACCATCATAAATCGGGACCAATACTGATACCTCTTGAGGATCATTTCCAGGTGAGTCATGGATGAAAGGCTCCTCTCGTTTTGGATAGGAGGAAAGCTGCTTCATATTCTCATTAAGGAAGATGATTGATTTAATCCCCTCATAAGTTTCTTGATACAACTTAGCCTCTTTTTTCCAAGAATCATATTGATCATCATGCTCTTGGACGGTAATGAGAGCTAGCCTTACCATTGCCTGAGATAATCCTTGAAAGGTTATCTCAGCATTCCTAGCTATGATGAGTGAGATTGATTGATTCTCATCACGTAGCTGTAATATTTGTCTGTCCCTTTGACTCTGCCAAAAGAAGGTAGTCAACACGAGTAAGATAGCAACGATCATCATGAGAAATGCTTTCTTGTTTATTATCGAAATCATATTCTTGTAAAGAGCCTTAAAGAATCTCAATCAGATCCCCCTATACTTGCTGCATTCCAAATGATCTCTAATGTTTTGTATCCAAGCTTCTCTAGTTCTGAGATATAGGCGTCCCAATCATTCTCTATATCAAGTTCACCAGTGATGAATCGTGTTGAGGCATTACTAGCATAGGCATGAATAGGTTCATCTATCTTGCTAATAGCATCTAGGTCCATCGGTGAAAGTTCCAAACGAGGGTCTATCGGTAGGGTCTCTTCATTCTCATTGGAATGATCAAGGAACTCAACGATATCAATCGGCTTCTTCAGA
>CAZLZY010000293.1:0-3336 GCA_964564075.1 uncultured Spirochaetales bacterium | reverse complement strand
TTTAGGTTTAGATATCGGTACCTCGAAGATCTGTGCAGTCGCTGGAGCAAAACAGCCTGATGGGAGTGTTCGCATCATCGCCTTCAAGGAACAGCGTTCAGAAGGTGTACGAGCAGGGAATATCATAAATATCGAATCGGTTATCGGTATCATATCGAATATAAGGCGAGAGATCGAGCTTGAAGCGGCCTGTGAGATCAAACAGATCGTCACTGGGGTCTCAGGTAGCCCTATAGAGGGTCTGATGTCTCAAGGTGTCGTTGGTATCAAATCAAAAGATCAAGAGATTCACAGTGAAGACATCTACCGATCGATGGAAGTGGCTCGTGCTTTCGAACTCCCTCTTGATAGAGAGATCCTCCACACTTTAGTACAGGATTTCTGTATTGATGGACGGAGTGGGATAAAAGATCCGATCGATATGATCGGTCATAGACTTGAGACAAAGGTGATGATCGTGACCGGTTCGGTCACTGCATCTCAGAATATAGATAAATGTATCAAACGTTCAGGTCTTATGACCAAACGTAGAGTTCTTCAACAGTTAGCGGACTCTGAAGCACTCCTCTCTGCAGATGAAAAAGAGATGGGTACCCTTTTGATCAATATTGGTGCAGGTATGACCAATATCATCGGTTATGTCCATGGGGCTCCGGTCTTCGTGGGTGGGATCGATGTCGGAGGAGCTCAGGTCACATCAGATCTTGCCTTCGTATTGAATCAACCGCTACAGCTCGTAGAAGAGATGAAGATATCTTATGGAGCATGTTATGGCCCTGCGATCGATGCACATGAGAATGTGATCCTACCTCAGGTAGGAGGACTCCCTTCGATAAAGATGCCAAGAAAAGAGCTCTGTAAGATCATTGAGCCTCGAATGGCCGAGATCTACATCATGCTGAGGAATATGCTTGATGAACGTGGTCTTCTCCAGTCCTTCGGAGGTATTGCCTTGACCGGTGGTGGGGCGATGATGCCCGGTGCCACAGAGCTTGCTGCAGAGATCTTTGAGAGACCAACAAGAAGAGCCACCTTCAAACAGGTTCAGGGATTCGATGTGAACCAATTCGATCTGCGGTATTCTACTGCTATCGGACTGGTCCTTTATGATATACGCAGAAGTAGTAATAATGAAGCTTTCGTTCATTCTGGCCATAAGACCAGTTCTGGAGGGAAGAAACGTTTCGGTAGCAGAGTCAAACAAATGTTTGACACACTGTTCTAGATAGACGGGAGGATATGATGAATATTGATATAGACCTGATTCCAGATGATGATTATATTTTGGAAAGATCGACACCAACAAAGATAAAAGTACTCGGCATCGGTGGTGGTGGTGGTAATGCCATAAATCGAATGATCTCTGCAGGATTGAAGAACGTCGAATATGTCGCTCTTAATACAGATGTCCAGGCTCTCCAGCGTTCAAAAGCTGCAAAGAAGGTTCCTCTCGGTTCAAAACTCACCGGAGGACTCGGCGCCGGCGGTCTTCCTGAAATCGGTAAAGATGCTGCAGAAGAGTCCTCTGAAGAGATTAGACAGATCATCGAAGGTACCGACATGGTTTTCATCACTGCAGGAATGGGTGGGGGAACTGGCACTGGTGCGGCTCCAGCTATTGCTGAACTTGCGAAGAGTCTCAATGCTCTGACCGTAGCAGTCGTGACCACCCCTTTCATCTTCGAAGGTAAGAAGAAACAGTCTCTTGCAGCTGAAGGAATAGAGAAACTGAGAAAGAGCGTTGATACATTGATCATCATCCCTAATCAACATCTCCTTAAGATCGTTGAAGCAAACACCCCCATCAAACAGGCCTTCCAGATCGCAGATGATGTTCTCAGACAAGGAGTTCAGGGTATCAGTGAGTTGATCACCGAACCTGGTGAGATAAATATCGACTTCGCAGATGTCAGAACGGTCATGAAAGGGCGAGGTGATGCTTTAATGGGGATAGGTGTAGGTGAAGGTGCTGATAGAGCTATAGTCGCTGCACAACAGGCTATCAATAACCCTCTCTTAGAGTATGCTAGGATAGAGGGAGCTAAAGGTATCCTTGTCAACCTCTCAGGTGGAGATGACCTGACACTCAAAGAATATCAGGATGTGGTCGAGATCATCACAGAGAATGCTGATGAAGATGCTCTGATCATTGCAGGACAGTCTTATAACCCTAAGCTTGAGAACAAGCTGAAGGTGACTCTCGTAGCGACTGGATTTGACCGAAAGGAACCGAATTATGAGGAATACACCACAAAACATCAGGGTGAGAATCTCATGGGGTTGAGAAAGCCCGTGCAGAAGCCGGTGGCTGAGAGACCTCAGGAAGTGATCACCATCGATAGATGGCAGGACCTTAAGAAACGTATGCAGAGTCCTGAGAAAGCTTCTGATGACCTTTCATACCCATCAGTGCTCCGTTACTCACAAGATAGTAAAAAGGATTGATGAGAAGAGATCTACGTATTTATACAGAAGGTTATGAAGACTATCTCACTGTCGAGTTGCGATTGAGCGAGAGTACCGTAGCAGATTACAACAGAGAGATACAACTCTTCATGAGACATATCGAAGGGGCAGAGGAGGACGTCGTAAAAGTCGAGTCCTCCTTTCTCGTTTCTTACGTCTCGATGAGATCCTCACGGGGTCTTGATCCGAGGACTGTAGCTAAGATGGTCACTATCTTGAGATCATTCTTCACCTACCTGCTCCATGATAGGATCAGAAGTACCAATCCCATGCAAAAGATCGAGAGAGGTCGACTCTCAAGACGTATTCCCAACGTCTTGAGTATAGCTCAGGTAGAGTCTCTATTGTCCCAGATCGATGATGAGACTGATTTGGGTAAGAGAGATAAGGCACTCATCGAATTGATCTATTCCTGCGGTCTCCGAGTCAGTGAGGCAGTTGGAATTAAGATGGAGAATCTCTATCTCGATGAAGGCCTCATACGTGTATTAGGAAAAGGATCGAAAGAACGGGTGGTTCCGATAGGTGAAGAGGCTCAATACCAACTTCGAAGGTACTTGAAAAAGTCTCGCGGACAGTTATTAACTAAAAACCACGTTACCCATGCTGTCTTCATCACGAGAAATGGTACTCAACTCTCACGGAATTCAGCATGGGTCACCGTGAAGAAGTATGCAAGGAGAGCTGGGTTGGAAGCAAAGGTTCATACCCTTCGACACTCCTATGCGACTCACCTTCTCGCTGGAGGAGCAGACCTTCGAGTAGTCCAGGAACTGCTAGGTCATTCTGATATCAGCACGACCCAGATGTATACCCATATCTGTGTCGATGAACTACAGAACTACCATGAAAGATATCTTCCTGATATCG
>CAZLZY010000292.1:1995-3354 GCA_964564075.1 uncultured Spirochaetales bacterium | reverse complement strand
AGGTACCAATCTGTACAGGAGCTACATGCAACACCTTCGCAAAGAACGACAGCTGATGGTCCAGAACTATTGAATTCAAACAAAGAAACATTATTACCTTTCCCGCTACCGATAGCCTCACTAGTAAGATCGGTAAAGCTCCCACCATAACCCCAGGCGCTAAACGGATCAGTATCTGACGAATGCCAATCATTGGGGGCACAGCAGAGATAACGCCACTGATCAGTAGCAAAATCCCTATTTGACTGTTCATAGAAGATATAGTCTCCACTAGCTAACTCATCGGTGATAGAATACCCCTCTAACGGTATAGCGGTTAGACTCATAGGCCCTACCATAGTAACCTCATCAAGAGCATATGATACGGTCTGATCATCCTCATCCTCCAATACGGTAACTATCACTAAGCTCCTACTTGAGTCAAAGATGACAGCTCCACTCCAAGTCCCTTCCTCTTCATCTAGAGTCAGATCGATAACAACAGGTTCTCCTTCAAGGTCGTCTTCTAGATAACATTCAGCATATCCTCCTACTGCCCTAGTAGCTGATGGTATAGCTACCATCAACTCTAAGGGTTCCTGTTCTCCAGGGAGAGGACATCCTGATACACCTAGCCCCAAGACTGCTATACCCACTAACAGCCATCTGCTCTTTCTCTCTTTCCACATACACGATACTCCTTAGATAGTTTTGTTGCGTCACTTTGGTATTTACATATATTTACCTATACTCTACAAAAGATACTATACCACTGTGTTTTACAACAAACAAGAGAAATCAGAATAAATTAGAGGTTATAGATCAGAGGAGAGGAGAGCTTGTCCTGCAGAGTGGGTATATCTCTTCTCAGGATACAGGGGAGGAACCCGATACCAAAGCTTATAGCGGTGTGGAGCATCCCTATATAACGTAGGAGGGCTCTACTTAGAGATACTCTACCCTGTGTAGAAGTTCCTACAAGGGTACATCTCGTTACTGCCATACCAGCAGTTCTCCCAGTGGTACACCAGAAGAGGGTCATGTAGCATACCTGGACTAGCCCCCATAGCACGGGGAGGAGCATACTGTAACCAAGAAGGTAAGTTCCACTCTGATCACTAAAGAGTCCTGTGATGAACCAGATCTAGAAAGGAGTCAGAAGTCCCATGGTAACTATACTGTCAATGAGGTAAGAGGCTGTACGTTTGAACCAAGGGGCCGGTATCATGTTCAAACTGTAATCGACTTTGATCTATAAGTATAGAGAGCAAGGAGTAGACTACTGGAATGTATGAGCATCTTTGACGAACTGTACGTCATGACTCACCCCATTGATATAGCAATCACTAACCATAATAGAATCATTCATTTGGTAGTAGC
>CAZLZY010000292.1:0-1985 GCA_964564075.1 uncultured Spirochaetales bacterium | reverse complement strand
AGCTATAGTCTATAGCAAGCTCGAACTCCCCATCGACGACCATGGAGATCTCTGAAACAATTGAACTGATACCTCCTGCATCAGCATCCATGACCATAAGAGTCTCATGAGTCCCCTCATACTGGTAGCCTGTTTCAGAGGATATATACGCTGATGCCGTTAGGATACAGGAGAGGTTCTGCTCCGTATCTACCTCGACTGTCATCGTAAGTCCCTCTACCATATCGGTAGAGAGCACCTCACTAAAACTGATGATATCTTCGAGCATCCTAGACAACTCTGCATCAGAGACCTCAGGTGTTGGTTCATCTTCCCCGACACCAAGCTCAGTCGTAAGACATCCAGATAAGAGAAAGAGACAGATCAAAAAGGATAGACTCTTTTGTAACAGCTTCATAGCACATCTCCTAGTTGGTAAAAGGTGGTAATATCTTCTTATCCCCTATCATCATCGATAGAGGTCTGACAGTAACTCTACTATCGATAAGAGCCTCGGTTGGGAAGCTAAGATCATCGACTTTACACCGTGTTATATCAATCTGAGATTTAGCATAGGGTTGTGCGACCACCTTCATCGTGAGCTCTATAGGCAGGGGTTCCAACCCCTCACCTGATATGACCACTCTCAATGAGTGCGCTACGGTATAGCGATTCTCTCGCAGCATATAGGAGCCATCTAGGATCTGTCGCTTATCAAGGTGGTAGGACTCAAAGCTGCAGGTATAACTCCCACTCCTTGGATCAGTTGCGATACTCACCCCGTCAGGCAGGAGGAATTCAATCTCGTCTTCACCATAGACTCCCCAGAGCATCTCGGTAGTCGAATCAAAGATATCATTGATGAGCATCACGATCCGATCTGCGAGTAGTTGCTGGTCACTACTAGCGAAGCCGATCAACACCTTCCCTATCTTACAGGCTCCAAGGGAACCGATGATGATCGATATGAGAATGACTCCTAGTATACATAATGCTGCTTTATCATCTCTCATACCCTCTCCTTTCTATTACCACTAGTAGTATATTTACTTTTTTTTACTTACGCAAGGTAAATATAATGTTTTCACTCTCTTGTGGTAGATAAGATTAGCAAATTGACAATAAACTAGTTAAGTGTCAAAATAGTACATGGTACAATTCAAATCTTCAGAAGTATTGATAGAACAACTCAAAGCCTCTCCAGAGCAGGTCTGTGTCTTCATAGACTGTGGTCTTATTGACTACCACAAGGCACTTGAGCTTCAGACTGATCTGCAGAGACTCCGTATAGCGGATCTGATCCCAGATACGATCCTGCTACTCGAACACCCTCCGGTACTCACGCTCGGGATCCGAAAAGATAAGAATCGTTTACTCATCGAGAAGTCCATCCTCGAAGCTCAAGGAGTCCAGATCGTGCAGATTCAGAGAGGGGGTGGAGTGACGGCCCATAACCCTGGCCAGTTAGTGGTCTATCCGATCATAAAGATCCCAGCAAGGCGAATCAGGGTCGTTCCCTATATACGCTTCCTCGAGAGTCTTTGTATCACCTTGGCAGATCATTTTGGAATTGAAGCTCATAGGCGTAACAGACTACCGGGAGTCTGGGTTGGTGAGCTAAAACTGGCCTCTGTGGGTGTACAGATCATCAAGGGAGTCACGCTCCATGGCATTGCCATGAACATCACCAACGATCTAGATCTCTTCAAATCGATCATCCCCTGTGGCCTCGAAGGTGTGGAGATGACGAGTATGAGTTCACTCAGTAAAGAGGATATGAATAATATGCAATCGAATAAAGAGTTCGTAGTGGACCAATGCATAAGATTCTTATCTGAGAACCCCGTAATTAGGAGCTGATATGGCATCAAAACGACTACCAGAATGGATTAGAAAGAAGATGCAGTACAATAGATCATTCATGACTACTGACGAGATCATCAACTCATATGGGGTGCAGACTATCTGTACCGATGCAAAATGCCCCAACAAGGGGGAATGCTGGT
>CAZLZY010000291.1:386-3355 GCA_964564075.1 uncultured Spirochaetales bacterium | reverse complement strand
CACCCAGCTGAGAAAAAATACGACTGACCCCGGCGCTGGCAAAACCGACATTCAAGCCTACACGGACCTTCCTGCCTCTATCGGCAACAAAATACCTGGCTGTAAGCAACTCTCTACGGAGCGGCAAAGAATCGATTGTTTTCTTTACAACATTCTTAAATATATCAGGCCCAATTTTCATTGCTTAAATATTACCGAAAAAATGCTATCGAGTCAATGAGGGTATACGTAAGCCATGTGAGATATATAGTGAATAGACACGGACATAAAGGATATAACCGACTTGAACGGCACCAAACTCTATCGGGCGACCTACATTGGCTTAACATTAGAGGGAATCCACTCGCGAGTAACCTTACCACTTTTATCCAACAGTAGCACAGCGGCTTCAGCTTTTTTCATCTCTCCATTGATCGGACCTGTTGGGATCTTACCATCATAGAAGCGGTTAATGAATGTCAGAGTCCTATTCACTAGATTCGCTAGATTCCCGATGAGTTCACCATTCACCTTCTCCTGGAAGTCTTTCCAGAGGAAAGAAGTATCAGATTTCTCTGGTCTATTATAGAAGATGAAGAATCTCCATACATCTGCAGGTATACCTGTATCCTTCGCATCATTACCGAATACGCCCAGTCCCTTACTCTTCGAGAACTTACCAGTCTCGTAGTTAAGGTATTCACTTGAGGACATATGATGGAGCATAGTCCAATCATCTCCGGTCGCTAGTTGTGTTGAAGGGAATATGACGGTATGGAATGGGATATTATCTTTCCCGATGAATTGGAAGAGTTCTACTTCCTCCGGTCGTTTCCACCAGTATTCCCAATCATCGGTATGGGTTGCTGTGATTGAAATATATCCGATGGGTGCATCGAACCATACATAGAATACTTTGTGTTCAAAACCCTCTTTTGGTACGGGGATACCCCACTTCAGGTCTCGTGTGATACATCTTTCTTTCAATCCATCTCGAATCCAGCTCTTAGTCATCTGAACTGCGTTCTTTGCCCAGATGCCCTTCACTGATGCATCATTCATCCATGATTCCAATTTTGGAAGGATAGCAGGAAGATTCAAGTAGAGATGTCTCGTGCTCTTCACATGAGGAGTGTCTCCACATACACCACAAGCAGGTTCGATCAGGTCTGTTGGATCTAGGAGTTTGCCACAGTTCTCACATTGGTCACCCCTTGCATCCTCATACCCACAATGCGGGCAAATACCATGTACATATCGATCTGCAAGAAATCGTTCACAATGGTTACAGTAGAGCTGTTCGATCTCTGCCTCTCTGATATATCCGGCCTCATCGACCTCTTTGAAGATACCTTGGACGATCTCAGTCTGTTTAGGATCTGAGGTCCTACCGAACTTATCGAACTGTATGTCGAACCATTCATAGATATCGCGGTGGATCACATGGTATCGATCACATAGATCACGTGGAGAAACGTTCTCCTGTAATGCTCTTGTCTCTGTAGCTGTTCCATATTCATCTGTTCCACAGATATAGAGGGTCTCATATCCTCTCTCTCTGCAGAAACGTGCAAACACATCGGCTGATAATACTTGAATCAAGTTCCCGAGGTGTGGGATGTTATTTACATACGGTAGCGCTGATGTTACTAATCGTCTCTTTTTCATAGCTTCTAATATATCGTTAATTAATGATAAGATTCAATACTTCTTATCCCGTGAAAAAGATACTTGTTTACATCTCAGGTCATTTCAGATACGCTTATCCTCATGGATTATATATGTGGACTCGATGAAGTCGGAAGAGGTCCGATCGCTGGACCGGTAACTGCAGCGGCAGTGATACTACCTGATGATTTCCCTAAGGATAGATTACGTGATTCAAAGAAACTATCTCCTAAAAAACGGGCAGAGCTGAACATCCTGATCAAGGAAGAGGCTATAAGTTGGGGTATAGGTTGGGCATCACCGAGGACTATCGATTCTATCAATATCCTGCAAGCATCCCTTCTTGCCATGAGACGTGCTTATGATGAGATGGTAGTAAGGAATGGACATATCCCTCCCTATATAGCTTGTGTAGATGGTAATCAGTTCCCACCTCTTTCTATTCATATGTATGCGATCATAAAAGGGGATTCTGCATTACCTGAGATCATGGCTGCTTCTATCATAGCTAAAGAGGCTCGAGATTCTTGGATGATTAAGATTTCACAAAGGTATGATCGATGGGATTTTGAGAAACATAAAGGGTATCCCACAAAGCGGCATAAAGAATTATGCACAGCTCATGGAATCTCCCCTATTCACAGAAGATCATTTAGGATCTTTTCTTAACAAAGTCTACGGCTTTCTGAAACTCTCTGACAAAATCATTCAGATCTTCTTCAAAGATGATCACTGACTGTCGTTCAAAACCGTCGGTCGAGTGTTTTTTACTTTCTACCACATTGATAAACAGATTTCCAAAACGATTCTCTTTCACATTAAAGAAATAGGTACGTTTATCATTAGCTAATTGAGTTGAAAAGACTTCTCCTCGTTTTCCCATAATTCTATTACTTCCTAAACACAAAGATATTCATCAGAACCCACTTCTGACTGAAGGCACAGTATCAGATAAGCTGTGATTTTAATCAAGACCCATTTGCCCACCGGGATTCATTATATGTTTTGGATCAAAGTGGTCTTTTAATAGGCGTATGATATCCATTCGCTGTTTCCCATGATAACGTTCCATCCATGGACCGATCATCTTCCCTACACCATGATGATGCGAAAGAGAGCCACCTGATTCATATATCGTATTGATCAACTGGCGTTGAAAGTCCTGATATTCCTTCCTGTTTTCAAATCGAGCACAGAAGATGAAATAGAGATTCGTTCCCTGTGGATACATATGAGAAGCATGTGTCATACAGATAGTCTGACTCCTGCTTTTTATGAAAGATCTTACATGGGAATAGATCTTCTCTAGATCATCCCAGTTC
>CAZLZY010000291.1:0-376 GCA_964564075.1 uncultured Spirochaetales bacterium | reverse complement strand
TTCCAACGTATCTATGACTATCCCATAATCACCTAGATCCTCACGAAGATATGGGTCTCGATAACGAGCTTCATCCCATTTCTTCACCGGATATCCGGTCAAAGGAAGACCTTTGTGGGAACGACATATCTTTTTAGCACTTCGTCTCACATGTTTAGAGAATCCCCTCTCCCCATTACTTCTCGCAATGAACAGGCAGCGTTCTCCATCTTTATAGCCAAGCACTTTCATCAATGAGTCGAGTATAGTTCCTTCTATATGATAGAGTTTCATCCCTAGACTCGTCTCTTCTGGATCAGATAACCTAAGAACTCCAGGTATCCCGAATTCACCTTGTGAGATCTCTCTGATTGCTGACTTTGCCTCCTCCCAAGAG
>CAZLZY010000290.1:0-3385 GCA_964564075.1 uncultured Spirochaetales bacterium | reverse complement strand
ATAATCTTCTGGGACGGTTATAGCATATATTCTACTATTCAACTTGATTCTCCTCATCTAATCCTAATACATAATCAATGATCGCTATCGTAAGAGAAAACCCTAGAGTGACACCGAGGCCTATCTCTGCATTAGGAAGATCCGTACTTACTAAAGCATCTACCGCTCCGATTGCTAAAGAACTTATCATATAAGTCAGAGGCAATGATCCGAAGAAGATCGTTTCGGCTCTTCTCATGTCCATTGCGAATGATGAGAATTCCATCACTGTATAAGGTTCATATTCCTGTTCTTCTGTATCTTCTGCAAAGCAGAATACTGGTGTAAGTACTATTATGCAGGTTATCAGAAGAACTGAGATACCTTTTTTACGCATAATCCCTCTTACCGAAGATACCGGTACCGACCCTGATCATTGTTGAACCCTCTTCGATTGCTAACTTATAATCAGAGCTCATTCCCATTGAGATCGTATCGAACTGAATCTCAGGATAGCACTTGATCGTCTCATAATAAAGCTCTCTTAATTGAGTGAAAGCAACTCGTAAGGCTTTCTCATCACCACCTAACGGTCCAATAGTCATCAAACCTCTCATCTCGATATGTTTCATCTTGAAGCAGGCTTCTACTGTTTTGAATAGTTCTTCTTTCGAGGTAAAGCCTGACTTTGTCTCTTCACCACTCGTATTATATTCAAATAGGACTTTTATCACCTTCTCAGTTGGTTGTAAAGCTTTTTCAATCTTCTCTAAGAGTTTTAGACTATCTATAGAATCGATCCATTCTACTCGGTCAACGACTTTCTTTACCTTATTACTCTGTAGGTGGCCGATCATATGAATCTCTTCTGACATAGGATATGTGACGAATTTCTCATTGAGCTCCTGTACCCTATTCTCACCGAAGCAGTGTATGTCACATTCTTCGCGTGCATAGATGATCTTCTCTAGGGGCTGATGCTTACTGACAGCCATGAGTGTGATATCTTCAGGATCACGCCCCACTTGCTTGGCACAAATCGAGATCTCCTTCGTTAAGTGGGCTATTGCATCTCTGATATATTCCATCATTCCTACCTTTGTACAAAAATACCGTATAGGTATCTAGTGTATCAATAAACCTGAGTTAACTAAAGCTGTCTATCAAATTATTTTCAATCGCACCAGTCAAGAAGTCTCTTATCACCAGATAGGCGCTGTATTCCTGAGATCTCTTGTAAGACCTCTAGAACCCCATCATATTCACCATGTTCATCATAGAGAGCAAAATAGGTGATCAAAAGATATTGATCTTTGATATGAATAGTGAATTCAGCCTTGCTATGCAACTTTTCTTTAAATCCCTGTATGATCCTCTCAACGATCGCGATACTCTTTGGGGGATGACATTGGTGGACTTTTCGTCCAATCACCGCTGGTGTCCTTGGGAAGAAGCGCTTTTCTGGAGTATTATAAAAGACTACCGTATCATCTTTATCAACTAAGGTGATATCGACTGGGAGGTTACTGAAGATATGTAGGAGTTGTTCCTTGTTCAAGGAACCGGTCCCAAGATCTATACTCGTTTCTGTTGAATTATCGGAAGAAATAAGAGTCTCTGCGGTCATATAATGTGACAATTGATCCCATACAAGGTTCGGCAAGAGCTTTTGCATTGCAGGAAAGAGAATATTGTTCTCTCTGAAAACGATCGTGCCAGTAGCAAAAGACAGTATCCCCATATTCCTATGGAACTCTTTTAGATCTATAGGCGTATGAGCTAATATCTCTTTCCCAGTACTGATAGCTTTATAGGCATCGATATGGATACTCCACATCAAAGCGGTACAAGAATGCTCTGCTATCTCTTTCTCTAGGATCGGAAAGACCAAGTTCTCCATAAGTTCATAATGGGTCTTTAGAAGTTCCAATAGGATATCAAGTCTACTGATGAGCTGATCAGCCTCTTTCAAGATCATCTGCTCTTGTTTCAATATGCTCTTTGTCGAAGCTAGATCCTTTTCGATCTCTGAATTCTGTTTCAACATCAGAACAAGGAAAGCTGATGCTTCACTATCAGTTACGGAGTCTAATGTATACGATACTGAATGGATCAATCGGCTAACGATGATCTTGACGTTATCGATAGATGGTACCTTATCCATGATATAATCAACTAGATAGACCACCTCTTCAGCGTTAACTTCATCAAGATCATCTTTATAGCTTTCCCAGTTTTTTCGATTCCTCTCACCTCTGATGAGAAGGTCACAGAAACTTTCAAGATTCAATCGTCTCTTTTGGGGTAGCATCTCATATATCTTTTTCATGATCATTCCTCTTTCATACTATGTGTTATAACACTCTAACTAGTTACGTTATCCATCCCATAGGTTGTCAAGGAGAAATCAAGGAAGCCAAGGATAACAAGAATCTCAAAACTCTCTTCGAAACTCGGTCCGATCAAAGCATTAGAATCAAGAGAATATACATAAGCTTCAAAGACCTCTAAGGACAGTACACCGGCAACAGAGATGAACATAATGAACAGATCCAAGATAAGACGTCTTCTTACGCGTTTATCGGCGGTTAGGAAGAGTTTTCTAGTGGTTATCAGAAATAGTACAAGACCCACCAGTCCAGCTGGAGCATAGATCAATACCCAAGTAAAGCCTTCTAAGAAAGTGCCATTACCTATACCTGAGATTTCTAAAATCTTCTGTCCCATATACTCATGGATCGAAAGCATCTCATCTGCAGAAAGGAAGATCACAGCAAAGACCATGAGTAGGAAGAAACCTCTGACAACTTTGGGTTTCTCAGTTGATCTGAAGATCAGGTAACAGGGTATGACACAAAGAAAGATAAGACTCGATTCAAGCCACGTAGCCAAACTACCCTCAATCCTCATATCAAGTTCATACCAGAGTCCAGTGAATCCTATCGCAGAATGCCCTGTTAAGTTCACGAAGAATGTCATGAAGATCAGGAACGATCCCACTATTATCATATACGTTCTTAATTCACTTAATAGATTCTTATCTTTTTTCATACATCATCCATTTTTTTTATTATATAAATCAACATGCTTTTACTAATATCCCATTTCTCGAAGAAGTCCACCTAATTGTGTCATCCTCTCACTGAGTAATTCATCATCTTCACTCAGGACTTGTAAGAACAATTTAAGATCATCATCAAGCATCTCATTATCGGTACACATCTTCACTGTCATCGCATCTCCCTGCATTCCGATCCTGTCTATCACAGGATTCTCAGGGTCATAATTCTTTTCATGAACATATGAATCTTTGAAATAGAGCTTTGATCGTAAAAAGAAGATAGCAAGATCTAACACTCTATGAAGAGGAAGCTCTTCTGATTGTCTAGACCATCTCTTACCTGAA
>CAZLZY010000289.1:0-3409 GCA_964564075.1 uncultured Spirochaetales bacterium | reverse complement strand
CTCACATGTTGAGGCAGGAGATTGTATACTGCTCTTTCCTGGAGAGAGCCATATTTATGGACCTCGAGGTCAACAAGGATATTGGAGGGAGTATTGGGTACTCTTCTCCGGTCCCATGGTAGAGAGACTACTTCTTGAAGGTCTCATCTCAAAAGAGAATCCATTGCTACATACTTCAAAGACACTCAACCATATGATCAGGCATATCATGCAGGGGATGCATGAGCGATATCTTGTTCAACATACGCTGCAGAGCAGTGACCTCTATGCCAATCTCTTTGAGTTGCTACTCCTTCTCAGGCAACCTGAATCATCTGATTACTCTGATCCTAAAGATCATCTTGATGCTTCAGAGATGAAGGCGATCCTCCAAAGACACATCTATTCAGATAAGCGGATCGAGGAGTTCTTCTATACTGATCAAGAAAGCTACCATGCACTACGAATACGGTTCAAACAAATGACCGGTATGAGTCCTAGGGAGTTCATCATATCACTGAGAGTCGAGAGTGCGAAGGAGTTGCTCATGTTCTCTGATCTGCCGATCCATGTCATAGCACATCGTAGTGGCTATATCGATCAGTTCTATTTCTCTCGTCTGTTTAAAGGGAAAGAGGGTGTATCACCAAGGAGATTCAGAGAGAAGTACTTGAGGGAATAGATTGATAAGATAGTTATAAGAAAAACAATATAGTTCTATACATGACATAGACCATATGATAAGGTAAGACCATCAATAGTGCTGACTATATGTCGGCTTAAAAGGGAATTCGGTGTGAATCCGAAGCGATCCCGTCACTGTAATCCGTTAGGCATTACTGTAGTTCCATAAAAAGGAACAGCCACTGAATGATCAATTCATTCGGGAAGGCCAGTAATGATTCGGGAAGCCAGGAGACCTGCTTTTGAGTTTTTTTCATGATGCTCTTCGAGGAAAGAGGGTTGTCGTTCAATTATCTAATCATAATATGAATATGCCCAAATAATCCTCAGAGCTCTCTATGGTGGAGACCTTGTGAAAGAGAAACATAATCTCTTAGCAGAGGGAAGCTCTTGCATACTACTGTTACGTATATTCAGAACGTATGTTTTAAGTAATAAAAGCTTGAACAGTTCTAGACTATAGACCTAAACTCATTCACTCTGGGAACCAGTCTACCACCTGGTTCCTTTTTGTTTTGCCCAGCGAAGCTAGCAAACCCGGCCTGATGAAAGGAATAGACACCTCTTGGGAACCGGTAAATCAGAGGGAATATGAAAGATCCTTATCTTTGATTACCAAGTAACCCTATTACTGTTTCCAGGTACCCGGTACAAAGAGCATGATGACTGAGAATAGTTCGAGACGACCGAGAAGCATGAAGAATGAGAGTATCCACTTACCTGCGATATTTATATGCGCATAATTCTCCATAGGACCAACTTTATTGAGACCCGGGCCGATGTTCCCAAGTGTAGCTGCGACACTCGATAATCCCGATTCAAGTTCAAGGCCGGTGGTGATCATAATGATCGTGGTGCCCAAGGCAAACAATCCCATGTAGAGGATGAAGAACGCTGTTACCGAAGAGACTACATCGTCTTTAAGTACTTTCTGGTTGAATCGTATTTTTTGAACCTGCTGCGGATGGAGCAGGCGCTTTATCTCAACAAGGATACGCTTGCCGATGATCTGTATTCGTACCTGCTTGATTGATCCACCTGTTGATCCACTAGAACCGCCAATGAACATGAGCAGCAGTAGTATGAAACGGGCGGCATGAGGCCATACATCAAAATTGGCTGTACCGTAACCCGTTGTGGTCACAATACTGACGACCTGGAAGAAGGCATGTCTCAAAGCGGTATTCACTGAGGTATAGTTCCCCTGTGTAAGCAGTAATGCAGTGATGATGAAGCCGAAGATCAGGGTTCCGAAGAGGTAGAACCGGAACTCCTCATCTTTAAAGTAGCTCCCCAGCTTTCCTTTTAGTGCCATATAATGCAGCACGAAGTTAGCTCCTGCCAAGAACATGAAGAAGGTGACGACCCACTCGATAGCAGGGCTGTTATAGGCTCCTATACTCAAATTCCTCGGGGAGAACCCTCCTGTTGCCATGGTTCCGAAGGTATGGGTCAGGGCATCAAATAGATTCATTCCACAAAACAGTAAAGCTATCGTCTCTGCTGCACTGATCACCACATAGACGATCCATAGCAGCATAGCTGTCTGCTGAATTCGAGGGGTGAGCTTTTCAGGAATTGGACCGGGGACTTCTGCTTTGAATAGCTGCATCCCACCGACACCAATGAATGGAAGGATAGCAAGACCTAGGACGATGATTCCCATTCCTCCAAGCCAGTGAGTCAGGCTTCGCCAGAACAGTAGCCCGCGTTGTTGTGATTCGATCTCTTGGAGGATGGTAGCTCCGGTCGTGGTGAAGCCCGACATCGCTTCAAAGAACGCATCGGTATAACTAGGGACCATACCGCTAAGATAGAAGGGCAGAGCCCCTATGACCGATGCAAGGACCCAAGAGAGGGTAACCACAGCAAAGGCCTCACGGACCCTCAGTTCCTGATATCCCTTTTTTGTACGGCCGAGCAGAAAGAGACTTAGCCCGATGAGTACTCCTATTACAATACTCTCGATGAAGGCTACCGTATCTGTTCCGTTGGAGGCAATGCTCCACCCAAGAGGCCAGAGCATCGTGAGCGATATGATAATACCAAGCAACCCAAGGACTCGAAGTACTACTGTGAACTTCATACGGTGATGTCCATCATATCGGTGAATTTCTTCATGTTAGACTCTGATGAGAAGACCAGTAGCTGATCATCAACTTGGATCTCGGTATCACCCTTTGGAAGGAGGATCTTATTCTTTCGCTTGATCATGGCAAAGATCACTCCCTTGGGTATGTTCAGTGATGAAATACTTTTACCGGTAAGAGGACAACCCGGATGGACGGTTATCTCAAGAATCTCTGAATTGATACGATCAATGAGAGAAAGGGAGCTAGCACTCATCGGATATCGAATATAACGAAGAATCACTGAAGCCAGAGATTCATTCGGATTGACAACCGCATCGACGGGGAGTTTTCGTACTAATTTAGTGAGCGTGTTGTTATGTACTATCGCAATGCTCTTTCGAGCATTCATCGTCTTTGCAAGAGAAGCTAAGACAATATTCTTCTCGTCTGAGCCAGTTGCGGCGATGAAGCCATCGGTTTTGGTGATACCTTCATTTTCCAGAAGGCTTTCACTAATCCCATCACCATTGATTACGATGACCTTCGGGAAATCAATGCTTATCTGCTGAGAGACTGCGATATCAATATCAATGATCTTGATCTCGATGCTAGGGTGATTCTTCAGGAGCCTACGTATGATAGCCATACCGCTCTTACCACCACCGACGATCATG
>CAZLZY010000288.1:0-3414 GCA_964564075.1 uncultured Spirochaetales bacterium | reverse complement strand
ATCTTCGATGCAGGCTTCGGGGAGCTCTTCACCATCAGGACCGCGGGTAACGTCGTCAGTGATTATGATCTTGCAAGCATAGAATTCGCCGTAGTGAACCTCGATGTCCGATTGATCATCATCATGGGACACTCCTTCTGCGGAGCCATCAGTGCTGCTGTAGAGGACTCTCCTTCAGACTCAGTACACCTCACGAGCCTCAAAGAGGCGATACAACCCGTCATCAAAGAGGGTATGAGTATCGATGAAGTGGCAATAGCCCACACAGAAGATATAGCACAGGCTCTTACGAAGAGGTCCCATACCCTGAAATCAATAGAGGGACTCTTGATCAACAGCTGTTTCTATAGGATAGAGACGGGAGAGATGAGCTGGGGGTAGGTTATTTCTTATCGTTTGAACTTTTTTAGTGTATACTCTTATCTATAAGTATCTACCATTGTTATAAAGAGTATTTAAATGAAAAAAAACTATAATAAATTGATTAGAGATAGAATTCCAGAGATCATTCACACAAGTGGAAACTCTTGTAAAACAAGATCCCTAACTGAAGAGGAATATTTCTCTGCATTGAAAGAAAAACTTCAGGAAGAGGTTGCAGAATATCTTGACGAGCCTTCTATTGAAGAGTTAGCGGATATGATGGAAGTAATATATGCTCTTTCAGGAACACATAATTCCACTGTTGAAGTACTTGAAAGAACCAGGATCCAGAAAAAGGAATCCAGAGGTGGTTTTTTTAAAAGGTTATTCCTAGAATCGGTAGAGATCAATGATTGAAGCAATAACAAGATGGCTAGAGACCCATGAATATTTCAAATATGAATTAGAACCTAACCTCTTAACATTTAAACAAATTGATTCTAATCGATTAGTTGTCATCGATACTGATATTTGTAATTCATATTGTGACTATACTGAATATACCGCTATTCAGAATAGATTGATGCATACCTATGATTGTATTTATCGATTTATTATTGAGAATGAAGAAGATTTGAATCAAGCAAAAGAATATTTGAAGATCCTTCTTTCAGTGGAACAGGATAATGATATACAACAGCACATAACACCGTCAAATTCAGATAGAGCTAAAGCATTTCCCGATCCTACACCAACTGAGAAAAGATTCGAAGATGCTTTCCTAGATACTTATGGCCGTGAATACTATGATAAAATTCTTAGAGAAGCATCTTTTTTTGATATCAATGGATCAGAACGATTCTATGACTATCTTATTGAAATAGAGGATCCTCATTATTTTATTGCTATTGAGCAGAACGGTGAAACATACCATAATCCTTGTATAGTAGGAAAAGAAAAGTATAAAGTACAACTTGTAAAACAGAATTCTTTTATAGCAAATGGCAATAAATTATTTCGTTGGTCTATCGGTGGAATGATCCAACCAGATAATTTCATTGAAGATATCAGACTCTACTTAGGAACCGGTACTAATTTTCTTACACTGAATTATGTAAAAGCTAATAGAAAATTCAAACTTTATGATCATCAAGAAGAAGCTTTAGATCAAATTAACATAAATAGAGAACTTGGAGAGACCAGTTCTCTTATAGTTCTTCCTACTGGTACAGGAAAGACCCAGATATTGATTGAAGATCTGAAGAACCTCTATCAAATTGACAAAAAGATGAAAGCATTAATCATTGTACCCACAAGAAATCTATGTGATCAATTAAAGAAGAAGATAGGGGAAGAAACCCTTCCCTTAGATCTGATTGATATATACACCTATTCATGGATGGGGCTACACTATCATAATTTTAGTCAGAAATATTATTCTTATATTGCTGTTGATGAAGCCCATCATGCTTTAGCGCCAACAATCAAACGAACTATTCAATATTTCTCTCCTCTTTATCTTATGGGCATGACCGCTACAGATAAGAGGATGGATGAACAAAAACTTGAAGATGTCTTTGGCAGATATGACACGACGATGACTCTTAAGGAGGCTGTACTCAAAGGTGTATTGGCTCCTATACATGCATTTAGGGTTAAAAGTAATCTTGATTTATCAGAGATTAGATTCAAAGGGAAAGATTATGTTTCTACCGACCTCGAAAAATCAGTAGTCATTGATTCTCGTGATGAACTAATCGCTGATGTCCTTAAAAAATATTTTTGTCAGGATGATTTTTCTAAACAGGGTGTGATCTTTTGTGTGAATGTAAAACATGCGAAAAGAATGGCGAAATGTTTGAAAGAAAAGGGAATCATCGCAGAAGCCGTTGCAGGGGTTATATCAAGATCTGATAAGTATTTGAAGGATTATGAGGCTGGAGAGATTCAATTCCTGACTTGCTGCTCACTTATCAGTGAAGGGTGGGATAGCCCAAAGACATCAGTGATAGTTATGGCTAGACCGACTATGAGTAAGGTACTTTATACCCAACAGGTTGGAAGGGGTACTCGACAATGTGAAGGTAAAGAGGCTCTCTATGTTATTGATATTGTAGATAATTATGGGGCTTTAACCTCTCCTTGGTCTATTCATGCAATGACTCATAGTAAGAACTATAAGCCGTGGGCAGATATCTTCACTCCAAGAAGTTCTTCTGCAGAAGAGCTTATTCTTTCGGGTCTATATCAGGTAGAAAGAAAAATAGAAGAGATTGATATATTCACTTTTGAAGAGAAATATGGTGATTATCTTAGTACCGAACAGTTTGCTCGTGAGCTTTTTGTATCAACTGGAACAGTAAAGAGTTGGTTAAGAAAAAAAGATATTGTTCCAGATGTGGAAATCCCCTTTGGAAAAAGCACTATACCGTATTTCAATCCAAACCAAGTAGGAGAAGTAAGAGAAAGAAAAGGACTTATACTTCATGACCTGAGTACGATATATAAAGACTTTAGTGATTTCTTAGAGAAAGGTGATTTTACCTTCTCATATAAGATCGTCTTCCTCCTCTCTCTTCTAGCATTAACTGATTCTCAAGGGTTATGCCATCTTGATGAATTAATAGAATTATATTCTGATTTCTATAAGGACCGTATTGCAAAAGGATTGGTTGTAGATAGAAATGGATGTCCATATTCTCAAGAGTATTTAGTAGATAAGGATAAAATCAAAAGGAGCATTCTTTCTAATCCCTTTGAGAAGTTCGAACGAAAGAGATTCATGCTTCACGGTAAGGCTAGTAAAGATGATATAAAAAATCATCCAGACCTAAAAGACCTTAATAACATATCGATTTCCCATACACTATGGAAAGAGATACAAGAACATAATGCAATACCGGTAATTGAACAGAAATTATATGGAGATCTTGTAGACTATTATGAAACTCTTGGTGGTTTAACAACCTTCTCATTTAGAGCAAGGTACAGTAATAATTCTCAGGATTCATTTGTAGCTGAAGAATAAATATTAACTATTACTATAAATAA
>CAZLZY010000287.1:0-3419 GCA_964564075.1 uncultured Spirochaetales bacterium | reverse complement strand
ACTATGTAGCTATTGCCGTGAACAGGCATCGCCAGTTCATGGCAATCAAATAAAAACACTATTCCAAGGAGAAAAGAATGAAAAAGAGTATACGCATAATTCTTTCAAGCGTATTGATGATCCTATTATTGGTATCATGTGCAACTACCACAACACCAATCGTCACCCCAGACGTGGAACATTCAATTACTATTCTGCACACAAATGATCATCATGGACATCCGGTAGCATTTTATGACTATCCTGCAGGGGGCCAGGGAGGATTACCAGCCCAGGCTACATTAGTAAAGGAAGTTCGAGCAGAGAATGACTATGTTATGGTTCTCAGTGCTGGAGACTTCAATACCGGTAGACCTGAATCTAACTTCTTCAAAGCAGAACCAGACATCATCGGAATGAACTATATTCGTTATGATGCATTAGCTATGGGTAACCATGAGTTCGATCCAAGTCCTGCTGATATGCAGAAACAGATCGCAGATTCAAACTTCCCTTGGCTTTGTGCTAATGTAGTAGATGAGAATGGAGATTATATAGATAATGTCGTTCCCTATATCATCAAAGATTATAAGACCTTCAAAGTAGCGATCATTGGATTGATGGGAACAAGCACTGAAGATACGGGAAATCCTGCGAATATCGAAGGATATGTATTCAGAGACGAAGTAGAAGTTGCGAATGAACTCGTACCTATGCTCAAAGAACAGGCTGATATCGTGATCGCTTTAGTACACGTTGGTCTTTATGACAGCGAAGAGGAAGGATCAAGAAGAATCGCAGCTCAAGTCCCTGGTCTTGCTCTCGTAGTTGATGGACATACCCACACAAAGGTAGAAGAAGCAGTCATGGTCAAGAACGTAGTGACTGGTCTTGATGTCCCAATCGTACAAGCAAAACATTGGGGTCTTTACATGGGTAAAGCTACCATCAGCTTCATGAATGGTGACGTGACTGATTTTGCTTATGAACTACTCCCTGTTAATGTAAAGACAAGAGAAAAACTTGATGATGGTTCTAGTGTCTATCATTTTGTTGGAAAAGAGTATGCAAACGATAAAGAACTCCTAAGCCTCCTGATTCCTTATGTCGATAAGGTAGACGCAGTCCTTAATGAGGTTATCGGATCTGCTACAGCACCTTTCCTCAATAGTGATACAAGAAAGATGGAAACACCAATAGGGAATCTCGTTGCAGATTCAATGCAATGGTTCTGTACTAGCCAGAATCTTAAGACTGATTTTGCATTCCAGAATGGCGGTGGGATCCGAACAGCTATCGCTGATGGCGAGATCCAGAAGAGCACTATCTATGAGGTACTCCCATTTGATAACTCAGTATCTATCTCAACATTGAAGGGATCAGATGTCATCGAACTTTTCGCATTGACTCCTGGTAATGTGACTCATGGTGCTATGCCTCAGGTATCAAAAGAGGTTTCCTTTACCATCGATGTTGCGAACAACATGGTAGAAGACCTTCTTATCAACGGAAAGCCTGTTGATCCAAATGCAGAATACCGTATTGCAACTAACTCATACCTTTCAGCCGGTGGAGATGGCTACAAGATCTTCAAGAATGCTGTAGAGTACTATGATACTTCATTGATGCAAAGAGATGCTCTTATCGACTATATGGTCGAGATGGGTGGAGTCATCACACCAATGACAGACGGAAGAATGCTGGTTAAATAATTCCAGATCGAATCTTATATAACAGGAGCTGGAAACAGCTCCTGTTTTTTGTACCTAATACCTCAAAGGAAGCTTCTCATTGCCCTTTCATTTCCTTTTTGCTACACTAACGGCATGAAACTGTTATAGCAGAAATCTACTATGATCATGAAGGAGCTACCCTTATGAAATACCTTATCATTCTTGCCGATGGCGCTGCAGACCATCCAATCAAAACACTAGGAGGCAAGACTCCACTACAAGCTGCAAAGACTCCTCACATAGATGCTCTATGCAGGAAAAGTAGATTAGGACTTCTCGAGACAGTCCCTCCTGATATGCCTCCAGGAAGTGAAGTTGCGAACCTCTCTGTTCTTGGATATGATGTCAAAGCTGTTTATCAGGGACGTGGTGTTTTAGAAGCTGCAAGCATGGGTATTGATATCAAAGAGGGTGAACTTGCTATGCGATGCAATCTGATCTGTGTAGAGGAGGGTATGATCAAGAATCATTCTGCCGGTCATATATCGACTGAAGAATCACATGAGCTGATGACAGCGTTAAATGATCATTTCAAAGGGAAGGATTTCACCTTTTATCCTGGTGTCAGTTATCGACATCTGTTCGTACTGCCAAAGGGTAGTGATCATATCAGATGTACTCCTCCACATGATGTACCGGGTACTGCATTCGAAGATGTCATGATTGAAGCCACAACGGATGACGGTATTGAGACTGCGAACTTATTGAACTTCATCATACGGGAATCACAGAAGATCTTATCTGAACATCCTATCAATAAGAAGAGAGTCAAGAATGGTAAAGATCCAGCGAACTCAGTCTGGTTCTGGTCTCAAGGATATAGACCTCAGATGCAAACTTTTGATGAACTCTACGGGAAGACTGGATCAGTCATCTCTGCAGTAGACCTCATCTTTGGAATAGGAGTCTATGCAGGGCTTGAACCTATCCACGTTGAGGGTGTTACAGGATTATATGATACGAACTACGAAGGAAAAGCTCAGGCTGCAGTAGATGCATTAAAAGAGAAAGACTTCGTGTTCCTCCATATCGAAGCAAGCGATGAGGCCGGTCATGACGGAGATGTAGGATTAAAGGTACAAACTATAGAATATCTCGATAGTCGCGCCGTCGCGCCTGTCGTGGAAGCTCTCAAGGGGTTCGTTGAACCTGTGACTATCGCGATCCTTCCGGACCACCCTACGCCATGTGCTCTTCGCACACATGTCCATGATGCTGTCCCTGTCATGATCTATAATCCTGATTTCAAAGGAGATGGGATATCTTCATATGATGAAGAATCTGCCCAGAGTGGTTCTCTAGGATTGATGAAAGGTGCCGAATTCATCAAGACCCTCTTTGGTGAATAATTTCGATACTAACCCTATGTGAATTCACAGATCGTACGATCAACAATATTACTCAATTCAGAACCGTTTATATAGGCATTGAGGTTGCTTTTGATGATCTCAAGGGTCTTCTGATAAGAATGAGGGAGAAAATCTCGTCCTGCTACATGGGGAGTGAGTATCACCTTCTTCATCTTCCATATCCTATGATCTGTAGGAATCGGCTCTGGGTCGAATACATCTAATGCTGCTCCTGCTATACACCCGTTTTCGATAGCATCACATAATGCTTCATTATCTATGGTGTTCCCACGACCGACATTGATCAACACCGCATCTTTCTTGATCTTTGATATCATTTCTTTGTTCATTAGATCCT
>CAZLZY010000286.1:0-3420 GCA_964564075.1 uncultured Spirochaetales bacterium | reverse complement strand
CTTCAAGATTTCTTTCACCATTCTGGGCATATCTATGATCATGTTCAGAGAGTCTCATATATTGCCTACAGCATCACAAAGGTGTTAAGTCTTGATTATCTAGCTGCTGCACGTGGTGGATTGCTTCACGACTTCTTCCTGTACGACTGGAGGGAGAAGAAGAGAGCTGACGAGTCCCGGTTATCGCATGGTAAAGAGCATCCCCATATTGCGCTAGAGAATGCGAAGAAATATTTCACCGTATCACATAGGGAAGCGGATATCATCGTGAATCACATGTTCCCTAAGACTATCCGTCCTCCAAAGTATATAGAGGGGTTAGTGGTATCGATAAGTGATAAGATCGCAGCGATATTCGAATATTGCAGACGCCCCTTCCTCACTGAATCAAACTAATCAACCATAGAATCGATCACAGCTTGCTCATGCGGAAGGATCCTCTTATGTGGTCTGAAGTAGAATCTCGGTGAATACTCATACAGATCAGAGACCTTGGTCATATAGACACAGGCATACCGTTCTACCTGCTCTGCATACCGACTCTCCTCAGAGCCTGCTCGGAGGATCTCACCCCAATAGGGATTGAAATAGGTGGAGTAGGAGGAGATAAGAGCTGAGATCTCACTATTGATCCCGTCGATCTGCTTGAACTGTGATTCGAGTGATATATAGGGGTGTCCAGGAGTCTCATACCGCCTCTTATCTGCTGCATTGATCTCCTGCTCCAAGATCCCTTTCTTCAGCATCAGCTCATCGATCTGATTCTGAGTCGCATAGGCATCTCTTACTCCTGTCATCTCACGATCAAGGTCACCTAGTACGAGAGCTGTTCTCCAGTTACAGGTCTTTTTGATCGAAACGACATCCCCATAGATATGGTCACCGAGATAGAGTATCTCATTCCCCTGTAATCCAAGACCAGCTTGAAGCTTACTAGAACAGCCTCCTTGATAGATGCCGGGAGTGATAGGACCCTCATGGTTCTCCATGAGACCTGTCTCTGGGTCTATCGTGAGAAATCTATTCGATCGCTCGAAGAAACGTGGTTTGTCAGCATAGGTGATGACCATGTCGAAGAGGTCCTGCCAGCTTGTATGATCTTTTAAGAAAGGAGTGATCGCATAGTCTAGAAGATCCTTCGTATAGGAATAATCTGAATTGGTGATGATCATCAAACGTTTATGATAGCGCTTATAGCGTTCTAACAGCCGTGCTACATAGGGGTCTTTGACGACATAGGCACTGAAGTCCTTCTTGATGATATCTTTCAAGGTCCCATCCTGATGGATACTATCCATAGCGGTCCTGATAGTCGAAAGGATACGTGAGAAAGAGGGAAGCTCCTCTCCTTCTTTCTTCAATTGTACGAGCTGTGAGAAGATGACTCCTGTGGAGATCGCGAATGCGGTATCTAGGCTGATGAAGTTCGAATCTCGAAGATCGATCGCCATATCCTGATAAATATCATTCTGGGTTCTGAAGGGGACCTCTTCAAGTCCGAAATAGGAACGTTTTACCTTATTGTATCTACTGAGTTGTAGCATATGACCGTTTCTAACATCGATGACTAGTCCTACGATCGCTCGGTTGAATTCGAATCTCAAGGAACTCAGAGCTTTCGGATACCCTTTCTCCTCGACTAGACGTTTCATGACTAGTTCATAGACCTGATTCTCGAACCGTTCGGTATGATACCCGACAAGGGTATAATCCATATCGAATCCGATCATCTTTATCTTCTTCATATTCAAGGTCCTATTCACAAATACCGGCATAGTGTCTCCTTCTTAGCTCTATCTACAGTGTACGTAAAGACGGGCTAGGATGCCAGCATTTTATGAGGAACTCCTCGATTATTACTAACTAACGATTTTGATTAAGAAATCTTAATTTGTCATAAGAGTGTACTAATGATACAATCATCCTAGTTCAATGATCCATCAGGGGGATGATCCATGGCAAAAAAGAAATCTCATCTTAGAAGAATAGTGCAAACGTTCTTTTTCATTCTGATCGCGCTTATCGTGGTCTCACATAGTCTAGCGGAGGCCGGGATCGTCATTCCGATCATTAGCGGTGCCTCGTTACATGCCGTATGTCCCTTTGGAGGGGTCGTGACTATCTATAACATAATCGTTGCAGGGTCTTTCATTCCAAAGATACATGGTGCGTCATTCGTACTCATGATCATTGTATTTGGTATGGCTATTCTTTTTGGACCTGTCTTTTGTGGCTGGGTCTGCCCTATGGGAACCTTTCAGGACTGGATCGCAAAAATAGGAAAGAAGCTATTCAAGAGACGATACGGAAAGATCATCCCACAGAAGGTCGATGCCATATTAAAATATCTGCGCTATGCAGTACTCCTATGGGTAGTTGTCATGACAGCAACCTCTGCAACTCTGGTTTTTACAGATTTTGATCCCTACTATGCCCTGTTCAACTTTTGGACCGGGGAGGTTGCTATAACAGGTTTTATCACATTAGGGATCGTGATGCTTCTCTCCTTGATAGTTCAGAGACCCTTCTGTCGCTATGCATGTCCCTATGGGGCCCTATTGGGAATGTCTAATTGGTTCAGGATCTTTCCTGTCCGTAGAAAAGCTGCAACCTGTATCAGTTGTTCTAAATGTGATCAGGTTTGTCCGATGGGTATTTCTGTATCAACAGGAGAGAAGGTAACTGATCATCAGTGTATTTCCTGTATGGAATGTACCTCTGAAAAAGCTTGTCCCATCCCAAATACGGTTGATGTCACTGGTCCAAAAGCAACAAGTAAGCTATCCATAAAAACGCTAATTATCATGGTGATCGTTCTGGTAACCATGTTCGGAGGTATTGCGACCAGTACAGCCTTTGGCTGGTGGGAGACTGAAAGTAGTAAAGTCCCTCGTTTGATAACAGAGGGGGCAGCTGCTGGAGAGTATGATCCTACTGATATCAGAGGCTCCTATAGTTTCGGTGATATAGAGGAGGCCTTTGGAGTCCCTGCAGTGTTCATGGCAAGTTCCTATGGGTTTGATACCGCTATTGCCGCGACCATACTAGCAAAAGATATCGAAGGCATCTACCTTGAGTTAGGAACAGATAGTGTGCGTTATATGGTTGCACTCTATACAGGATTACCCTTTACCACTACTGACGAATCATTGATCCCTTCATTAGGACTAGAACTCCTGTATCAGGAGGGGAAGATCGATGATGCCCAGTATGCGGAGATAACTGAGAACTTCCTTTTTGTACTCTCTAATGAGGTTCAAGAGTTCATTGCTCCTGAAGAACATGAAGAGGAAGAGGTCGTACTAGGGGTCATCGATATAAAAGGTAATCACACCGTTGCTGATGTACTAGAGATGGGAGTACCGCAAGAACTGATCGAAGAGGTACTTGGGGTCAGCGTGAGTAAGACTGCTAACTTAC
>CAZLZY010000285.1:0-3435 GCA_964564075.1 uncultured Spirochaetales bacterium | reverse complement strand
CATTCACTGGCTGGGTTATCTCCGGTCAAGTGGTAGGGGTGGACCGGCGAAGTCAATAATGTACTAATCTATCAGAAATATACTGCTCATCTGCCCTACTTTCTGGTGTTATCTTGTGGTTTTTTACCTGGGGAAGGCTTCATTTTCCTGGATTTTCTTTTGCGACATTTCCCTTACCGGTTGACAGAAAAACTTACAAAGACAAGCTGATAATCTAGGACTTACACATCATACCCATGTTATGCTCCTTCTATGGAATACACATATTATCGCAATGACAAGATTATAAGAATAACAGAGAATGCCCGAACCGTCGTATTAGATAATTCTCATACATCATTTCTTTCAGTTTGATACACAGTATTATCTGAATTCTTATACTCATGTATCAAAAAGATTTCATCAGGTCCCTTTTTAGTAGTCATGGAAGTATCTCTTGATCAGGATTCCAGAGGGAATCTATAAGTCAGATATAATGGATAACTATGCATATGTGTTTCTTGGTTTATTTCGAAGTTCCTGCTGCTGATCCTAGTACGATAGGGAGAATGATATTTTTGTGCGAATACATTCAAGCTTTTCAATTTTCCAGATAATCCTGCTTTTACCTCTATAGGATACACCTTACCTCTAACATCTTTGATGAACTCAACTTCTGAAGTATTACTTGCCCATGCAAATAATGGTTTCCCATCAGCATAGATAAACTCCTGTGCTACAAGATTTTCACAGAAAGCACCTTTAAAGGTTGCGAATTGATTATTTTGTAACATGATCTCTTCAGGGAGTATCTGACCTAGCGCACCAAGCATTCCGATATCGAAGAAATAGAGCTTAAATCTATTCTCTTTGGTAAAACTAGCAAAGGGTATCTCTGCAGAATTTGTAATAAATACTTTATGAACTAACCCAGCTCCACTGAGCCAATCAATTGCATCTTTTAATTTTGAGAATCTCCCCCCCTGCATAACTTGTGAAGGTATATATTTCTTATACTCTTTTGCAAGTTGCTGTGGGATAGATTCATATACAGTCACTATATCTTTAGCTTTAGTACTCCCAGAATATTTTGAGAAGTCCCCCATATAGGCAGAAAGCAACTCTTCCTGTCGGTGGCGGACCTCTTGCAATGCTGCAAATCTCCTATCTCTGGAAGATCGGTAAAAATTGACAATCTCAGGCATTCCACCAACAACCATATACTCCTTAAGGAGTCTGAGAAGATGTTCATGAACATATGTGGATATTTCAGATGACAAATCCAAAGTTGTAAGTATACCTACCGCTCTATCCTCTCCAAGAGCTTCTAAGAATTCGATGAAAGCCATAGGATATAGATTAAGAAAATTCACTTTACCAACAGGAAATGATGCACTTGAGTGAACGACACCCAATAAAGATCCAGCACAAACTATTGCTAGCTGAGGCATATCTTCATTGAAGTATTTCAAACTTGTAAGAGCTCTTGGACAATCCTGTATCTCATCAAAGAATACTATATCTTTATTAATATCAATGGTCTCGTTTAATACAAATTCTAGTATTCCAACTATATGTTTAGCATCAAGATTCTCATCGAATATGGAATGCAGGGAGATATTTTTTTGAAAATCCAGATAATGGATCTTCCTGAATTCTGTTTTCCCGAACTTTAGAAGTAGATAGGTCTTTCCCGTCTGTCTAGCACCACTGAGTATGAGAGGTTTTCTATGAATATCAGCTTTCCAGGTAATTAGTTTCTTATATAAAGTTCGTTTCATATAATCAAGTATATAGCCTAAAACCTATTCAGTCAAATTTTCCTATGTATTTTTGGTATAATATACAATTTTTCATAGATATATTTATAGTTCAGTAATAATTATTGACAGGAATACTATTCTTATATATCACACCACAGCGTCCAAAATACTAAACTCTCAATCTATTCAGACACTTATAATCCACAAACACCAACAACTTCCTCATGAGAGAGTTTTATAACGCTGCCACGCGACTTCTCAGGACTAGTACTATATATTCATCACCTGTTTGCTGTAGCGGAGGATCTGAAGAGTTAGTGATAGTTTGGTTGTTAGATTGCTCTTTGCTACATTCCACTTGTCCTCCATCTGATCTATCAAGTTGATCAGATGGAGGACCATCCTTGAACCACCTCTTTTTACGATAGCCCATATACTCCCTGACTCCCCATCATGGGTTATATGATAGACTCCTGCAGCGGTGGTGAACTCTTGTTTCTCCCCATAGTCAATCAAGAATTGATATGTTCGCTGATAGGTAATGAGCTTCACTATATAAAAAGAAGAAGCCCCCTTAATATCTCCCATACTGTTGGTTTAGTCGATTCTCAGTATATCAAATCTTCATGGAGCGTTACTTTTCTCCTTATTCCTATGGGTCATTTCATTTAACCAATCAGGATTCGAGGGTTAACTGAGCATACGAGTTGCGTTCATAATACAACTATGTTACTCTTCAATATGATGATTTTTCATAGATGGGATTGCCTGTCCTTGCAAGGTCTTACGTTATTGATTACTGCTAGGATAGATATGAAAAGATTTCCCATCCCCTTACCTGTCATCTTACTCCTATTCTCTCTCACACTGTAGTCGGTCTTAGCAGTCCCACTGGAATTCGCTGTTCCATCCATGCAAAGAGGTATCGAACAGCTACAGCATTGGAGACCGATCATCACCTATCTAGAAGGAAAGTGTGGATTTGAGGTCAACCTGAATATCGTGAAAGACCATTTTGAACTCTATATAGGCTTGCATAACAAATATTATGATATCGGATTCATGAATGCCTACTGGGTAGAATATGCGGAGAGGACAGCAGATCTTTCGATGGCAGCCCGTGCTATAGTCGATGGGAAAGAGAGTGTTATTACAGCGATAATCGTCCATAAAGACTCTGTAGTACGCTCTATCGAGGATCTCAGAGGAAAGTATCTGGCAATGACCATACCCGATGAATCCTTAGGGGGCTATGTGATCCCCTTCTGTATGTTAGATAGAGCGAGATTGAAGTTGGATCTTCTTTTTGATCAGATAGTCTATTCCGGTAATTATTTGAGTATCTTGAAGGGAGTTTCCTTTGGGGCTGTAGATGCCGGTGCGGTATCAGAGCATGTCCTGTCAAGTGAGGACAATCTACAATACAGCAGGCAAGTACGGATCATCGCCATTTCTGAAGCCACTTGAATTCAGGTATTTCAATGAAACAGCTTTTACCAATAAGTTTGAGGACCTGAACATACATCAAGAATTTACTAATATGTACAAGAAGAACGTATAATTCCCACCACGAGGTAGTCCATAGACCAACCTGCTCAAGTTCAACAGAAATAGACGGCCTCGTACTCCCTCCACATCCCTACAGGAGAGCACTGCAGCCTTGCCACAGGATTCTTCTGGGCTTGCAGTATAC
>CAZLZY010000284.1:2151-3447 GCA_964564075.1 uncultured Spirochaetales bacterium | reverse complement strand
CATTGCTTTAACCTTTCTGCAACCTGAGGGCGTCTTGGATTCACTGCGATGCCTCTGTCAGTTACTAAGACATCGATTGTCGAGCCGGGTGTTATGATCGTCTTGATATTTTCTACCACTGTTGCAGATCTTCCTCTGATCAAAGGAGCGACAACTACTGAAAGGCCCGAACCGATAGCGGTATCCGAGTGGCCTCCTGAGGCTCCTCGAAGGATACCATCAGATCCTGTGAGAACATTCACATTGAAATTCGTGTCTATCTCAAGGGCACTCAACACTACCACATTGATCTTGTTGACCGCACATCCTTTATTGAGTGGATTAGCATAGTAGGAAGCATCTATCTCAGAATGGTAACGATTCTCCCCAATTGATCGAATCGCCTCAGAGTCAAAGCTTTGTACGTCAAGAAGTCTCTTGACAAGTCCCTCTTCATGAAGTTTGACCATCTGTCCCGTGATCCCTCCAAGGGCCCAGTTAGCTCTTATATTCTGCTCGATCATATATTCTCGTAAAAATTTAGTGGTTACTAATGAGGCCGCACCTGAACCGGTCTGTAGGGAGAATCCGTCTTCAAAGTACCCGGAACAAGCAATGACTTTTGCAGCCAATGATCCGATGAGGATATCTCTAGGATTCTTTGTGAGACGGGTAGCACCTGAACTGATACCTTTTGGGTCACCAACCTGATCTACCTGTACAATATAGTCGACCTGATCCTGATGGATACTGAAAGGCGTATTTGGGTACTCAGCTAAGGTGTCAGTGATCAATACAACTTTTTTAGCATAGTGTGCGTCGACTCTAGCATAACCGAGAGACCCACATGCAGAGGCGCCGGTATATCCGTTGGCATTACCATAGACGTCACAAGAAGGGACTCCAAGGAATGCAACATCGATATGAATCTGACCCATTTCGATTGCTCGAGCTCGTCCACCGTGTGAGTGGATCAATATGGGATTATCCATGAGACCATTTGAGATAGCCTCAGCGAGCTCTCCTCGGATACCTGATGTATAGATTCTCGACACTGTACCATCTTTGATGTGTTTAACTAATGGTGAGTGTACATTTGTCAAAGAGCTTGCAGCAATGGTAAGGTCTTTGATACCCATGTGAGAGATGACATCCATAACCATGTTGAGAACTTTATCACCACCCCTGAAATGGTGGTGAAATGATATAGTCATACCGTCTTTTAATCCTGACTTGATGATGACTTGTTCAAGAGTATCAACCATCTTGTTGAGTCTAGGGAGGGATCTATTCCCTTTATCTTTCCTTACATGGGGG
>CAZLZY010000284.1:0-2141 GCA_964564075.1 uncultured Spirochaetales bacterium | reverse complement strand
GCATAAGCTCCTGAATAGAATTCCCTATTGAATTGCTTCAGGATATCTTCAGGTACTTCATGATTAAGCATATTGTTAGGCATTGCTTGCTCCTTTCTCAGCAGGTGATCTCACACCCGCCGCATCTGCTAGTTCAAGTATTCTCTGGGCGCGTTCAACGATAGGTTTATCAATCATCTTACCGTTCACTGCAATTACACCAGATCCCATTGCCTTGGCCTCTTCGATTGCCTCTATGACCTGCTCTGCGAAATCGATCTCTTTCTGAGTCGGTGCAAACACCTCATGGACTATCTTGATCTGTCTAGGGCTTATGATAGATTTTCCATCAAATCCGAGCTGTTTGATAAGTATGACTTCATCCTTAAAACCTTCTTCATTGTTGACATCTGAATAAACTGTATCAAAAGCACAGATACCAGCAGCGCGCGCTGCAGTGACGATGGCACTCCTTGCATAGAGTATTTCCACCCCTCCAGGGCTTCTTTTAGTCTTCATAGCTGTAACATAGTCTTCAGCCCCGATTGCAATTCCTATTAACCGTTTTGATGCGGTTGCGATGCTATAGGCATTGATCACACCAAGAGGAGATTCAATAGCTGCCATCATCTTGATGGTTCCCACTTTCAGTCCGATCTTCTTCTCTTCTAAAGCAATGAGTTTCTCAGCTTCTATGACATCTTCTGCACAGTCTGTCTTCGGCAGCCTGATAATATCAGGTTGAGCCTTTACCATGGCTTTTATATCTTCTTCGCCATATGGAGTATCTAGTCCATTGATTCTCACAACTGTTTCTATACCTTCAAAGTCAAGAGTTCGTAGATTCTTGTAGACGAGCATACGTGCTGCATCTTTTTGTCTGTAGGCAACAGAATCTTCCAAATCGAACATGATCGAGTCTGAGTGGTAGATAGCTGCATCTCTGATCATTCCCGCATTATTTCCGGGAACGTAAAGCATTGTTCTTCTTAACTTATTTTCAATCAAGATATTACCTCCCAGTTGATCTTCTCAATACCAGCAGCCCTATGTATAGCAGAGACCAGACGAGCCTCTATGACACAGTCAAGAGCTCCTTTATCTTGGACATCAATAGTTGCATGTTCAACGTTAAGAGTTGTAAGTGTCTCTTGTATGACTTTTCGGATCTGTTTCCCAAACTGCTTCTCAACAATGCTCTGTAATGCGATAAAGATCCCATCTGTTCCATTCGAACGTACAGTAATCATGACATCGCTTGATTCAAGAGTACCAGCAGTACCCGTTTTGACAATTCTCATATATTGTTCTCCCCATTCTCATGCTTGAGAATGTTTTCTAATAGTCTCTTTTACATACTTCGATGCATCAGAGGAAAGAAAGGTATAGGTGACTGGTGGAACGAGTTGCTTAAGCTGATCCATGTTATTTTCTGCAAAAAGTTCTCTTACTTTCGATGCACTTACTGCTTTCTTATCAGCTGCGCATAGTCTGGGAATGATCTTCATCTCTATTTGGTGGATAGGAAGGGTCTCCGCAAGTTGTTTGTTATAGTTATCGGTGACTGGACAGAACGGCTCTTCCCCTGCATATCGAATGGTAATACCGAGAGATGGTGCAATAGCTTGAGCAAAGATGGAGGCATCAAGTTTTGCATAAGATTCTTCTATGATTTTATTGTTCTTCATAAAGTAGGTAGGAAAGGTATTTCGAGAGATTATATAATCTCCGCCTTCCAATACACAAACATTTGGAAGATCTTGTGTTCCTTCCTTTACCAGTCTCAATCTATCCGTAGTATGGACTTCAGAATCGTCTTCAGAAACAATAAATACATAGAGTACGCTGCTACGCTTTGCAGCATATTCTATGATATATCGATGACCATTAGTGAAGGGATTACAATTCATGACAAGGGAGGATACTGGACCTTTATCGTCATAACGTAGAATATGTGATGCAAGTCCTTCACAAAAGGATTCCAGTCCTCTAGGATCTTGCTCCATCAATGTGATAAGATCATCAACGACCGCCACAGTATGGAATCCGAGTTCTCTAAAGGATGGTGCGTTCTTTGGCTTTGTGAAGAGAAAGATATTACTATTTCCTCTATCATATAACTCTTCAATTAGGAGTGTGATGATTCTTTGCGCTAGACCAGT
>CAZLZY010000283.1:0-3469 GCA_964564075.1 uncultured Spirochaetales bacterium | reverse complement strand
ACCCCGGAAGCTTATCAGAAGCTGCTTGACACAAATCCTGATTGATCAATGAGATAACGTGCAAGCGGATTCTCGAACGATTCCCATAAAGCTCAATAGATGGCTGATCGTACCCTCCTTCTGTCGATGAGCTCAGAAAGTGGTTGTTCACCCTATAAGATTCTTATATTCGGTTTCCATCGACAAGTTATGGTACAAATGAGTATGATATATACTAAGGAGTTTATACTTAGTATGCTTTTGATAACTATCATCCTTGCAGTCGCTCCAGCTTTGGGACTGCTCTACTATTTCTATCGGAAAGATACCCTACGGCCAGAACCGAAGGGAGAGATCCTCAAGACGGTACTGTTCGGGATCATCATCGTGGCCCCAGTGGCCATCATCGAGACGCTACTATCCCCAATAACCACCGGCCTTACACAGATCGGGTATGCCCTGGTCACAGGCTTCATCATCGCTGCAGGAACAGAAGAGGGATTCAAATATCTCGTGATCAGAAGGATCACCAGCAAGTCTGAGGCTTTTGACGAGGTCACCGATGGGATCGTCTATACGGTAGCGATAAGTATGGGGTTCGCACTCTTTGAGAACATCACCTATAGTGTAGGAGACCCCCTCTCCACGGTCCTCATTCGTAGTGTCACCGCAGTCCCCCTCCATGCGATAGCTTCAGGGATCATGGGCTACTACATAGGGAGTGCTAAATTCAATAAAGAGGTCTCTGCACGTAAAGGGTTATTCTTAGCGATCGGGATACACGGGCTCTATGATTTCTTCCTGATGAGTGAGACACTTCTCTGGATCCTCATCTTCCCACTCCTGTTCATCAGCTGGAGATCCCTGCAAAAGCTCTATAAGAAGGCTCAACTCGAAGACCGTTATTACGGAAGGAGCTAGGCTCTCTTCGCTTTGATCTTTCGTGCGAAGGTGAGTCCTCCATACATGAAGGCAGGAAGGATGAAGAGTGTCGCAAGAAGCGTATTGAAGAGGGCTATAGAGATCAAGATCCCAAAGAATCGTACCGGCATGAAACTAGCGAAGCTTAGCACCATAAGTCCAGCGATGATCGATACTGAGGTCAACGTGATCGGCCTACCTGTCTGAATGATAGTATCTTTGATATTCTGCTTGAGACTATCAGAACTCTTTCCTTCGATCTCCTTGAACCGAATGATGAAGTGAATAGCATCATCTATACCTACACCTACGGTTACACTAGAGAATCCCATGGTGATCATATCGAATGGGATATTGAAGGAGACCATGAAGATATAGTTGGCCATGATACCTACAGCGATCGGGATGATGGAGAAGAATCCAAAGCCTATAGACCTGAAGGTGAGAGCGGTGATGAGGAATACGACTATGATCGATGCCAAGGTAGACCTTCTTTGGTCAGATTGGATCTTATCACTTAAAGAAAGATATCGTAATCCATTACCCCAGGTAACAACCTCTACATCGCCAGGTAGCAATAGGGCACTCTCATCGATAGCAGCTATAACACTCAGCGTATTCTCCAGTCCGATAGTCGCCATGTTCTGAGTATCACGATAACGGAACGCGATGGTCATCTGATTATGATCTTCAGAGATGAGCATCTTCATCTCATTATTATTCTCATCCATTCCGGTTATCAGAGAAAGATAACGGGAGAGCAACATGATCAAGCCTGGTGATTCAGGAATATTCTCCTCACCATCCATGACCCCATCAAGGAACTTCACATACCCAGAGAAGGACATCTTATGGGTGATATCATCAGTTATCGCACAAGTTGACTGCTCGAAAGCATCCACTGATCGTAACACGTCAGGATTCATGAAGTAGTCATCAACGCCCTCCGGGGCTTTCAGAGTCACATAGAGGAGATCGACTCCTCCAACATGAGCGATATAATCCTTAGAGCTCACTACGATCGGATCATCTTCCTGGAAATATTTCGTATAGTTCGTCTCGAACTCGACTTTTGGGAAAGCGAACAGGAACCCTACGATCAATACGAGAAATGCTAATAGAATGACTTTCCAGTGAGAGATCACGATATCACCGATACGAGAGACGACCTTTGTGACCCCACCCTCTCTGACAAGCTTCATCTGAGACTTACTTGGGTTCGGTAACTGATGGAGAGCTGCAGGGAGATAGAACAGTGTCAGGATCGCACAGACCGTGATACCGATAGCAGTCGAGACACCGAACTCTTGGAACTGTTCGATCTCAGTCACTAACAGTGAGAGAAAACCTGCTACTGAGGTGACACAGGCTAGAACGATAGTCTTATTGATATGAAAGACTGCTCCTGCTATCCACTCTTTATCATTATCATCTTCGGTCTCTCTATGAGACCTGTAATATTCATTAAGCAGATGGATACTATAGGAACTTCCTAGAGTAAGCACTAAAGGAGGTGTTACGATATTGAAGATAGTCAGGTCATATCCGAGCAGTGACATGATACCGAGACACCAAATGACCCCCATCATCACTACTGAAAGAGGGAGAAAGACTGATCTCTTAGCTCTGAAACTGAGATAATAGACTAACATGATCACGATAAAAGAGATGCTCAGTAAGGTGAAGAGGTCTCGAATGAGATAATTGGTCACACTCTCTGTGATAGCGAGTCCACCGTTGATTGATACCTCAGCATACTCTTCGATCGGTGCAACGAGCCGTTTGACCGCAGCATATTGATCACTGTTCCCATCCCCTAGGCTTCGCATGGGGAAGAAGAAGAGCATCATCTCACCATCTTCTGAGACTACGAGGTTCTTTGCGAT
Organism: uncultured Spirochaetales bacterium; assembly: GCA_964564075.1. Classification (GTDB taxonomy): domain Bacteria; phylum Spirochaetota; class Spirochaetia; order CAKZLE01; family CAKZLE01; genus CAKZLE01. The sequence continues at coordinate 683 of CAZLZY010000283.1, read as the reverse complement.
GGTATCATTGAGTAGCCTATCTTTGAATAGTGAAGCCTCAGCATCAGTCCAAGGTTCATCACCGGTATGAGGATTGATGGGGACGATCACGAGTCGTCCACTCTTCTTCTCTGCCGTGACCATCGAGAAAGGATGTGAGCCTACCACTACATTCTCAAAAGATTCTATCTCATGCATAGCCATCTCAATCGCTGTAAGGACCTCTGGTTCATAGAGGTTAGAACCTTTGATGGTTATGATGATATCATCTGAGGCATCTTTGTTCGCATTGAGCTCTTCATAGTTCTTACTAGCTTCATCGTCTCCAAGCAAGGTGCTATAATCAGCATTGACTCGAATATTCGACATGGATATGGCCATGAGGATCGTGATGAGGATCGTTGTTATGATGACTGCCTTAGAGTGTCTTTGTGAGAATTTCACTATATTATAATAAAAGTTCTTTCCATTCATGTTTGATTCCAGATTAATAATGTTATTGTTACTACTTCCACAGGTATGGTAAGTATTGGTTGCATAAAGAGCAATTCAATAAAATGTAACTTTTACCCATATTATAGTATTCTATATATTAGAACAACATGATAAAATCTTAAAAGTTACCATTAAATGGGTAGTTTTACCATTTTACAAAATCAAACAGTTCAGTATAAGGATCAATTTCATGCAGAATACGCATAAGA
>CAZLZY010000282.1:0-3496 GCA_964564075.1 uncultured Spirochaetales bacterium | reverse complement strand
CAAGAGCTATCAGCGAAGTACTTATTGAGGGATTACGGAGATTAGAATATAGAGGTTACGATTCTGCAGGTATTAGTATCACCGGTGGTAATGAGTTCACTACAGTCAAGAAGATAGGTAAGATCAAGGATCTAGCAAGTGCTGTACCTGAAGTGATCGACGGGGTCGCAGGGATCGGGCATACTCGTTGGGCTACTCATGGAGAGGTGACAGATACCAATGCACACCCCCATACTGATAATTCCGGAAAAGTCGTCCTTGTTCATAATGGGATCATTGAGAACTATGAGGCTTTGAAAAGCAGATTACAAAAGAATGGACATACCTTTGCATCTGAAACAGACTCAGAAGTCATAGTACACCTTATAGCAGAACTCTATGCCGGAGATCTCGAGAAGGCTCTCCTTGAGGTATTACCTCTTTTGAAGGGAACCTATGGTCTAGCTGTCATGCATCAAGATGAACCTGGAAAGATCGTTGGTGTGAGAAATGGATCACCGCTCGTGTTAGGAGTCGGAGAGGATGAGATGTTCTTAGCATCTGATGTTACCGCTATCCTGCAATATACGAGAAATGCTATCTATTTGAATGATGGGGATCTCGTCTCTGTCACAAAAGATGGGTATAAGACTTTTGATGTACACCATAATGAGATCTCAAAGAACATCGAACAGATCAACTGGGAGATTAACCAGATCGAGAAAGATGGATTTCCCCATTTCATGGAGAAAGAGATCTTCGAACAGGTCGAATCTATCAAGCGAGCTTTCACCGGCCGTTTGGATCATGATACAGCCACAGGACATCTCGGTGGATTGGATATGGAACCAAGAGATCTTCTGAAGGTCCAACGGGTAAAGATCATTGCTGCAGGAACCTCATACTATGCAAGTATGATCGGAGCATATCTTATTGAACGTATAGCTAGGATCCCTGCTCAGGCAGAACTCTCCTCAGAGGTTCGTTATAAGAATCCGATCGTTGAACCCAATACCCTCTATTTTGCTGTATCTCAATCAGGGGAGACTGCAGACACCCTTTATGCTATGAGAGAGCTGCAGAGAAAGGGTGCAAGAGTATTAGGTCTCTGTAATGTCGTTGGATCGACGATCGCTCGTGAATCTGATGGAGGGGTATATCTCCATTCAGGACCAGAGATCTCTGTGGCTTCAACAAAAGCCTTTACCTCGCAACTTAGCATCTTATATATCTTCACCTTACTACTCGCAAGGATCAGGCATATGGGAGTCGAAGATGGTCTAGATTTTATCAATGCTTTGGAGAAAGTCCCGTCTCAGATTGGGGAGCTTCTGAAGAAGACTGAGGAGCTTAAAGTCCTAGCTAAGAAATATCATGCCTATGAGAATTTTCTCTTCTTAGGACGAGGTCTTAACTATGCTGTAGCACTCGAAGGTGCTTTGAAGCTGAAAGAGGTCTCCTATATCCATGCTGAAGGCTATAGTGCAGCCGAGATCAAGCATGGTCCTATCGCCCTGATCAATGAGAACACTCCAAGTCTTTTCATCGTACCGAATGATGCTCTCAGAGATAAGGTCATCTCAAACATGAAAGAGGTCAAAGCACGAAAGGGGAAACTCATAGCTTTTGCCGTTGAAGGGGATGCTGAGGTCGCTCGAATCGCAGATGATGTCTTCTTCGTACCGAAGGCCCATGAACTGATGTATCCTTTTCTCATGGCTATTCCAACTCAAATATTCGCCTACTATTGTGCGATCGAACTAGGTAGAGATGTAGACCAACCAAGGAACTTAGCGAAGAGCGTGACAGTAGAATAGATTCGGACCTATACAGACCTATACAGACCTATCAAAGAAACCGTGAATCAAGTGAGCTGAATATAAGTTCCAGGTTCACGGTTTTCTTATCTTTAGAGAATTATTATCATCTGAACTCATCTCTCTGTGATATACTATAATATCCCACTTTTGGAGGAATGACACATGAGAAAAGAGAAAACACTCTCTCCTGTTTTTAGTAACCTAGCAAAAGCTGCCAGTAAGCAGCAGAGACCCGAAGAAGCTTCATTGTTCAACCAACTTGCAGAACAGATGTATGTTGAGATCCCAAAGAAAGGGGACCTGAACACTTTGAAGAAAAGCATAGTGAAAGATATAGAGGATCACTACCCGGCAATTCGAGAAGCAGCGACAGCTGTTGGTGATCGTGGAGCCTTAAGGGCTGTGACCTGGGGTGAGAAGGTAACTAAGATACACAAAAGCCTGTTAGCCCGATATGCCTCAAAAGGTGATGCGATCCTAGATGGGAATGAGGTCTTCATCTGTGAAGCCTGCGGGTTCATTGCGATCGCTCCAGTTGTCCCAGTACGATGTCCGATCTGTAAAGTCGTATCATCTCGATTCTCATTAGTGAAATAGGAGGTATTTGATATGTATGCATCAAGAAATATGAATCTCTGTACAAAAGATTGTCTGTGCCTCTTCGTATGTCCTACAGGAGCAACCGATACAGAGGATGGGCAGATCGATAAGAGTAAATGCCTTGATGGTTGCAGGCTCTGTGTTGATGCCTGTTCCTCTCATGCGATCTTTCTAGTATTCGAGAATTATCCTGAACCAGCCCCAAAAGATAAGAAGGTGGCAGCCGCTCTGATGAAACTCTGTGAGCAGAAGTTCGGAGAAGAAGATACGTCCCTATCAATAGCAGAATATTCTGAGAATAGTATAGAAGCAAGGCTTGCCCATGCTCTGCAAAGATCAGCAAGGATCTTAGCTGAGGATTGTGCACGTGAAGGTGGATATATGACACCTGATTGTAAGGCCACCCGAGATCTTCTTTCCCAATTCCCTGATTCTCAAGCAGCAAGGAAACTCCTAGATTATACGTGTTAGAGACTCTATTTGTTCATAACTTAAGGCATCTGCGTAACGTGAGGTTATGTGGATGCTTCTCTCCTCTGGTAGTCTGTTTTCAGTAATATAATGCTAGAGAAAAGCCCATAACACCCATATGCTAAATAAACTCTAAAACTCTTTGAGCTTACGATATTTCTTGACAATGGAACACGTTGTTACTAATATAAACCTATAGTCTAGACTAGAAGTCTATTAGGAATTAAAGATGAATGATCGTGTATGTATCATAACCGGAGCGAACTCAGGTATCGGTAAAGCTGCAGCAGGTCAACTCATGGATGAGGGAGTTCATGTGATCATGGCCTGTAGGAATGAAGAACGGGGTGCTGCTGCTTTGAAAGAGTTACTCGGGGGGAGTCCTCAGTGTTCAGGAGAACTTAGGATCGTTGATATGGGAGAGCAGGGATCTATCAGGAGATTTGCTCAATCGGTTAAAGAATCCTATCCTGTGATCGACGTGATCATTCATAATGCAGCATCTTTTGATATTTCACAGAAGGAACCTCTACAGAGTTCGGATGGGATAGAGGGCATCTGGGCAACAGACCATATAGGTCCCGTTCTATTAACGGAACTACTGCTTGAGAATATCAAGGCATCAG
>CAZLZY010000281.1:0-3538 GCA_964564075.1 uncultured Spirochaetales bacterium | reverse complement strand
ATTGGGGCATTATAAAAGTGGCATAAGCTAATAAAACTATAATACTATCTTTAGGTTAATTAGCTGTGATGGTAAAGGATAGAACCTCTTTGTAGGTTCCGGCTGGAACGAATCCTATGACTGATCCTATTTGTATATCGATAGGATATCTATCACCAGGCGAGAAGGATGCTGGTGCATTGGTGACTAGATTCGTTGGGATCCCTGCAGGCAGTGCTACTATAGTATTGTTAAATGAGAACGAATAATCTACGTATTCTGCTACCTGTTTGTGTTTTAAACGATTACCCTGTAATGATTCTACATTAATCGAATAAGAGCTAGTAGCTTCAATGATCAAATCAGCCTCCTTTGTCTCACTAGGATCAAGTGTTCCAAAGTTGATTTTATAGGGTAAGCTATCAAATGCAAAAGCCCCATTTCTTTCTGTGATTGCAGTTCTGATAATACTATCTGCATTTGCATGAAGCTTAAAAGTCATAGAATCTAGTAATATCATGCTGGCTTGGTTTGCCGGAGTTAATGTGGTCTGAGGTCCAGTCCCATTCACATCTAGTAATCCCCACAGTTCAACACTAATAGATTGATCCTTATATAGTCCATTAGTGACCATTTGTCCTGAAGGTACCTCTATATCAAATGAAGTCCTTTCCCTGAAATCTTCTGTTTCTCCTCCCACATAGATCGTAATCATGTTGTCCTGAGCTCTGTTTTTAGTAAATTCCTTTAAGATATTTCTTGTTGTTATCGAATCATAGAGTTGGTAATCGAGCTGTATAGGATCCATCTCCATATAACGTTTATTGTAGTTTTGGGCATTTCCTGTACCAAACCCTATAGCTACCCAGTCAACTGGGATCGTGGTATTGCTTGCTATACCTTGGATCCTGAATTTCTCAGTAAACGTACTATCATAGTTTGGATGATAGCGTAATGTATCTATTTTTCCATCTAAGGCTTTAATCTCAGCTATGGTCTCGTAATATTGGGCATAGGTTGAGAGGTGAATGAAAGCAAGGATAAAGAGGATCACTATGTTCGTTTTAAATCTTCTTCTATTCAATATATCTCCATAGCAAAGAAAGATATGTATTAGGGCCAATAGTATGATTCTTGGAAAACAATAATACATTCTTTCCTATATCTTATAGTATAGTGATAACTGCTGTGTTTATGAAGGATTTTATTGAGAGAAATTGTAATGTATGGTGTTAATTGGCACTTATCGTGAATGTGAGGTTCTCTTCATAGTCACCAGCGGGTGCATCGATGATCGTTTCTGCTGTGATATCGATAGGATAACGATCTCCAGGAGTAAAAGAGGCAGAAGCACTAGTCACAAGATTCGTTGACACCCCAACTGTGAGTGGAATAGCTGTTCCATCAAAAGAGAAGGTATAATCGATATACTCATCAACTATGGTATGTTTCATCTTACTCCCAAAGGTAGAGACTACATCGATCGAGTAGGACTCATGGGAATCAACGATCATATCGGCTTGCAACACTTGACTAGGATCGATAGTCCCGTAATCAAGGTTATAGGCAGAGTTATCGAAGTTGAAGGCAGCGTCACGAGCAACTACGGATAGTTTAAACTCATATGCTACGGATGCGGTGAAGACTGGTTTGATAATATCAAGAACCTTAGCTGTTGAACGAGTTGAGAAGGGGAAGGATGTACTTGGGTTTCCCAGTGTCCCGAGAAGTCCATATAGTTTCATAGTTAGGGGCCTGTCTTTGAAATTCCCATTTAGCAGGGCTTGCCCCTCTGGGATCTTTAGATCAAATGACATATTTTTGACAAAGGCACCAGTCTGACCATCAACCTTGATACGAATCAGTTCATTCCAAGATGATGCATTATTCTTGTTCTTGATAATATAGGAAGGACTTTGATTCGTATTCGAATTATAGATATTGTATTGAAGTCTATCACCAGAGAACCCAACAGGCTTCATGGTCCTCTGTGCAAAACTACCAGATCCGCTACTTAATTGGATGAATATCCAATCAACAGGCTTCGTGGTATTATTCGCATCACCTTGTACAATGAAGGATACTGTGAGGATCACATCAGATTCACCATCATATTGAAGGTTCGTGACTGTAAGGTTCTTTATCTCTGCTACTCCATTTACGATCCCAAATATGGGAAAGGTTGTTAGGATACAGAGCAATAGAGGTACTACAGCTCTTTTAGGTGATCTCACGTATACCTACCTATCCACTGTTTAGTACCTGAGATCTCAAATACAAGGTTATCCTCATATTCGCCACTAGGGACCCAATTATATGTATCGATCATTACATTGATGGTATGAGCTGTTCCTGTAGATGGGGTTGCTGGAGCATTCGTCACAGCAGCGACTGCAGTCGTTGCTGCGGTCCTGTCATAGACACTCCCGCTACTGCCTGCCGAGAACGTGATGATTGTAGGAGAAACCTCTGAAGTATTTGGTGAGAAATCCCAATTGTTAAGGTATTGTTGAACCGTAAGTGATACTTGCTGTTGATTTGTTACATCTATATCATGGGTCACAAGGATGGGATTTGGATAATCTGATATTGATAAAGTCTCTGATATACCCCCAGCAAACAGTGTTGGAGTCAATAGGATCAACATTCCTATGATCATAAGGAGTTTGTTTTTTATATGTAGAGGATTCTTTATAGTATGCTTCATCTGTTTTTCCATTAGAATACCTTATACTCTACCGGTATCACGACATCTCTTGTCTTGAATTCACCAGCAAGTCCTTCGGGGATGGTTAGATTGAACGATACCCCCTCTTCTAGATATAACGTGAGGATATAATCACCACTACGTAGTCCATATAGTTCATAGGTCCCATCTGTATAGGTAAAGAAGAATTCAGGTTCTCTTTGTTCTGTAAGATCAGTATCCTTACGAACCAGATCTCCCGAGTAGAGAGCGAGTGGAGTCCCATCGGAGAATACCATTCTTCCCTTGACCGTTACATTGGATTCTACACCGATCTGTACGGTACCTGCCTGATGATAGGTCGGCTTGAATGAGTATTTATCAGACCCCATCTCAAAGCCTACAGGTATCTCTATTGGTTCAATAGTGACTGTTTGTTCGGTGAAAGAAGAGAGGCCGTTCAGTACAGCAGCACCCCATTCATCAGTTCTTCCCTTATAACTCTCTCCACTTGGATTAACTCCAAGGATAAGTCCTGGCACCTGTTGCTTCAGGGCCACTAAGACAAAAGAATCACTGATCGGAGTAGAAAGACCAATCAATCCATCAGCATACGAGAATGCCGTATCAAGACCAAGATCTATAGAAATACCAATATCCTCAGCTGATCGATCAAGATTGATGGTGGTATCTAATAAGAAATCCTGATGCTTGAAATCAGCTCCCAATGAAATAGATGTAGGAAGAATATCATCTGAAGTAATATTCGACATATTCAATCCTAGAGAAACATCTCCATCGTATGCAGATGGTGTATATCTCACTGAGATAGAGTTGGACTCCTCAAAGATACTCTGATCTCCACTCACATAG
>CAZLZY010000280.1:1998-3542 GCA_964564075.1 uncultured Spirochaetales bacterium | reverse complement strand
GACGACCATAATGCGAACCATGGCCATGAATGCCACAGTAGCGATAGGTTTCACTGTGATTTTCATTATTGGCCAGTTGGATCTGTCCATTGGAACAATCATTACGTTCACGGCAATAATCGGTTTGGGAATGAAGGAATATTTAGGTTTTGGTGGAAGCGTTCCACTAGCTATCATTGCCGGTGGATTGATTGGATTGATCAACGGCCTTCTGGTGGCCAAAGCAAAAATAAATTCCTTTATAGTGACTTTGGGAATGATGACCATACTACAGGGAGTCATCTATACGGTGACTGGAGGCAACTCGGTGAGCCTGTCTTCCGATGATGCCTTTGCAGTTTCAGACTTTATGGCGAAAATGATTTTTCCTCTGGTAACCCCCAGAGTGCTGATCGCAATCATCCTGGTTATTATCTTTTCGGTTTTTCTTAATAAAACAAGAACCGGTCGGAATTTTTACATGGTCGGGGGAAACAAACAGACAGCTTGGCTTGCTGGGATCAATACAGATAAATATACCATAGCTGCATTTATCCTATCGGGAACTATGGCCGGTATAGGAGGGGTGCTTTTTGCCATGGAAAGTGCCGCAGCGACTTTGAATCTTGGGACATCGTCCCTCATGTACATTATATCAGCAACGATAATAGGTGGGACCGCCATGTCGGGTGGGAAAGGGGGAGTTTTTAAAACTTTCGTAGCCATACTTATGCTTGATGTACTTTATAATGGGATAATCCTTATCGGTCTTGGTAATGAGGTCAAAATATTCATCGCCGGAGCCATACTCGCCACTGTCGTAATGAATGAGGCGATAATCGCCTACAAACATGAAAAGATTCTAGGGCAACGCCCCGAACTGATTAAAGAAGTATTGGAAGTCCATAAATAGGGCATAGCCCGATGGAAATATATGTATTCAAAACGGAGGAAGAATGAAAAAGTTTACTACATTATGTTTTAGTCTTTTACTGATGGTTGTATTTACTGGATTTGTATTTGCTGGTGGTCAGCAGGAAAGTTCTGAAGTAGAGGTTTCAGCAAGTGATAATCTTGCAGCATCTCTTGCAGTCGATACATCGATTCTCAAAGCAGCAGATGGCCAACCATTGATCAAGCTCGGAGGCAACGATCGAGTGGTACCACCTAGACCCGCAGATCCTTCTGCATTACCAGAAACCGATCCCCTTCACTGGTGGGATATGGAATTTGCTGGAGAGATCACAAACAAGACAAACATCCCCGAATCTCCCGCTGATGGGGCAATCGGAAAGAAAGTTACCATGATCGTTCATGGGGATCATCCCTGGACTACTGCCTGTACTAACGGTGCTCAAAAAGTAGCTGATGCTTACAATATGGATATTAAGATCCAGTCACCTAACTGGGACCTCGCTGTTCAGAATCAGATGATTGACCAGGCTATCAATGAAAGACCTGATATGATCTTGCTTATTCCCCTAGATGCGAAAACAGCTCTTCAGCAGGCTAGAAAAATCAATAAAGCCGGAAAAAATTAAAATTACAGAAATTAAAGAAAGCAA
>CAZLZY010000280.1:0-1988 GCA_964564075.1 uncultured Spirochaetales bacterium | reverse complement strand
CGGAATCCCCCTGATAATGTTCAACACTCTTCCAGAAGCCAAAGCGATGGATTATGCAATCAGCTGGACAGGACCCGATGATTTTGGTCAGTTTAGAAAATTAACACGTCTTTGGGCTGACGCTCTTGGAAAGAAGGGTGGAGTAGCTTTTGTTCAGCATGCACCTGGAGGATCTCCCTATTTTGCAAGATGTTTCGGACCTATCTCCGAGTTGGCAGAATATGCACCAGATATCAAGGTTCTGGACAAACAGGCTCCTGGATTCGAAGCTGATAAAACCATGCAGCTTGTTTCTGACTGGTTGACTAGATTTGGTGACGAGCTTACAGGTATTTGTGCTGCTGATGACTCTGCTCAGACACTGGGTATCATAGAAGCCCTCAAAAAAGCCGGAAGAGAAGACATTATTGTCATCGCTGCTGGAAACAGTAAAGTCGGTATGGATATTGTATCTGATGGCGGTTTATACGCTATAACTTACCAGACTGCAGAGGGTGACGGTGCTCTTGCTGTACAGACTGCTGCAGATTGGTTTAACGGACTTGAAGTTGCGGCTATCAGAAACATTCCTCAGCATATGATCACTATTGATGATGTTGCAGATTTTTATCCACCTCAGTGGTAGGTAAGATTAATTCCTAATTAAAACAAGCCATGAACAATTCATGGCTTGTTTTAATTTGTCCTCTTAAGTCAAGGATCATCTAAATGAAGGTTATTCCTTGTAACCTGCATTCTCGGATAAGATCATACAAACGATAAGGGATACTGATGGATTCAATTTGATAGTAGATTGAATAGGGCTCTAGTATAAGATCTGTGTGAAATAAAACATGTACCAAAAATATCAGAATTCAGAGAACTAGCGGTATTCTGTCCTCCATTCAATTGCTCCGAGTGGCACTAGATAGTCTCATAGGACATTCTTTTTTACCAATCGCATCATTTTATGACACCTTATACTCTCAGAAGATCATGGGCCTTCTTGAAGCGGCAAGTACTTCTATCTAGAAGGTCAGTATCGCTAAATGATTGGCTGCTGATTGTGATATCCTCATCACCTGTGAACCGATGGTCGGAGTTGATGTCAGAACCAAGAACTTAACTGGGAGTATGCTAAGGAATATGTCAAATCTATCATCCTCATGAGTTCAGATCTTTCTGAGATGGTACAACTTTCTTGAAGGACCCGTGAATTCTTAGTTTAACACGATGCTTATACGCCATTTACCCATTTAGGTGGTATAATCCTAGAAAGGGGTACTAAGATGAAGACACTTATCTGGTTTATATCATGGACAAGACATACAGAGTTGTATGCTGAGTGGTTAGGTAAAGAGATAAAGAACACACCCTATCCTGCGAATGAGATACAGTTATCAGACCTCTCCGATTATGATATAATCATCTATGGCGGACCTATTCATTCAGAGGAGATCGTCGGTTATAAGCGGCTCAAGAAGGTTATTCCCTATCTTGATAAGCAAAAATTCATCGTCTTTGGTGTCGGTGGGGTACCAGAAAGCAAAGAAAACACTGAGCAGGTCATTTCAAAGAACTTCTCTAAGGAAGAGCAAGAAAGAGTGAAGTTCTTCTATCTGCGTGGGGGATTCGATCCTGAGAGATTATCAGGGATGCACCGTCTGAGGGTGAATCTTTTCAAATTCAAGTTGGGTAGGAAGAATAAAGATCATCTGACCGATGGTGAGATTGAGCTACTACAGGCATACGAACACCCCGATAATTTCACCGATAAAGAGAATCTTAAACCCATAGTGGATTATATCACCGCATTAGAGAATCAATAATTGTGGTTATTGGAAACCTACACTATAATAATTCATTATGATAAACACTGTTCAGGGTAAATATACTCTCATAATCATCTGTTTGGTAACACTATTCCTTGCAAGCTTGCTTGGGATCAATTATGCACTACTTAAGATGCATGCTCTGAATACCGCACAAGAGACCTCTCATCTCCTACT
>CAZLZY010000279.1:0-3558 GCA_964564075.1 uncultured Spirochaetales bacterium | reverse complement strand
TATGCAACTTTAATTGTATAAATATACTCACTTCTTAGCTTTTTGGAATTTGCTCTTGGGATCTTTGGTTCTCTTATCGAGATCGATCTTCTTGATTCTTTATCAGGTGGTGTTATTTTTGGTGGTGGAGGCTTCGGTTTCACAGGCCCTGTAGGGAATGGGGAATTATCTGTTGGTCTTCATGGATATTATTGGTTGGGTAGCGACCCTGCGGAGGATACTATCATTCTACCGCTCATTAAGATCAATATGCTCTGGTGATGAATGTATCCGTCATCCTGCTACGGCAGGATGGCTAACTCTCGATATCATCTCCATAGATATAGTCATCATCGAAATCATAATCTTCAAAGAGATCATCTTCCTTTTCTTCTAGATCATCAAAATCATCATCAAATTCTTCTTCATCTTCATCTGTGTCGATCTCAGTGATCTCATCCTCTACATCTGTATAGTAGGAATAGAGATCTTCTTCAGACATGAACAGGTGTCTATGGTGTTCTCGAGACATATGCCCCTCCATTATATGTCTTTACCGCTGTAGAGCGAGCTTATTCGAGTTCTCAGTCAAAGGTTGAGAACCAACATGACTGCTAGCATAGTTGATACTCCGGTGCGAATATCCAATGAAGTTCTTTCTCTAAAGGCCGTTGCTAATTTTACTATAATCCATCTGAATTGAAAGTCAATAGAAATTCTCCAACATCAAGAACCTTCTCTGATTGTTAGTTGCATCTGTCCGATTACTACGATACTATTGCAATAGATAAGTATGAAGATTAGGATACAGTTATGGCAAGATATTGTGTGATCGGCAGTCTGAACATGGATCTTTTCGCAACCTGTGACCGTTTCCCCGAACGTGGGGAGAATGTCTTTGGAAAGGATTTCAAGACATCTCCAGGAGGGAAGGGTGGTAACCAGGCCGTGGCATTGGCCTTCCTAGAACAGGAGGTCTATATGATTGGTTGTCTTGGTGACGATATGTATGGGAAGCGCTATATGACCCATCTCGATAATGCAGGGGTTGAGACCTCAGGTATTGAGATGATCGAAGGGGTCAGCTCCGGTGTCGCTCTGATCGAGCTCGAGAGCCATGGCGCCTACAGAGTCATCGTGATGCCAGGTAGCAACGCTGAAGTGACCGTCAATTATGTGAAGAGCCAACAGAGTATCCTTGACTATTGTGATTATGTGATGCTTCAAGGGGAGATCCCTTATGATACGATCTTCTATAGTGCGAGAAAGGCCCATGAGAAGGGTAAGATCACTATCTTCGATCCTGACCCTGTCGAACTATATCCTGATGAACTGTATCCTCATATCTCGATCCTCACACCAAATAAAAGAGAGCTCTTTAAGCTGACAGGCATATATCCTAATGATGATCATGCGATCTATACGGCTGGGCAGCTACTGAGGGATAAGGGCGTTGGTACGGTGATCCTTACCTGTGGTGCAGAGGGTGCCTATTATATAGGAGAAGAGGGATTCTTCCAGATAGAGACCATGCGCGACTTCCTTGTCGTTGATACGACTGCTACAGGAGATGCCTTCAATTCAGGATTGGTATATGCCCTCGGTGATGGGTATTCCATGGTGAATGCCATCCGGTTCGCAAACAGTGTAGCTTCCATGTCCGTAGAGCGATTAGGAGCCCATACTGCTATGCCGATATTGTCAGAGGCACAGGACCGATATCTGAGATCAGTCCTACGGAAACGACTTATCGATCCTGATAAGTTATCAGAGAATCTATAGCTAACTGGCCGAGCATCAGGCCGAATATACCGGTGATGGTAGGAAGAGAACCCAATACCTTCCGCTCACGGCCACGGTCTAGTATCTGCTCATTGAAAGAACTCTGCTCTTCATCCTCCGGCTCTAGATAGGTATACTCGATCTGTTCTCCAGAATAGATGACCTCTATCCCTTTACCCACACCGCGCCTTTTGAGTTTTTTTCTGATCTGTCTCGCAAGAGGGCAGGTATGAGTCTTCATCAGGTCACTATGAACAATGGCAAAAGGATCTGTCCGTAGGGCTGCTCCCATCGATGAGAAGGTCTTTATCTCTCTTTTATAGGCAGCTTCAAGTAAAGAGAGTTTTGGGCTCATAGAATCGATACAATCGATCAGGATATCTATTGGCTGGGCTAGGACTTGGTCCATCGACTCATCATGTGCGAATAGATCGAGTTTCTCTACATGACAGTTTGGATTGATATCTCTGATACGATCAGCTGCAACATCGACCTTCTTCTTGCCTAGGTTCGACTCCATCGCTAGAATCTGTCTATTTATATTGGTGATGCCGATCGTATCAAAGTCTACGATCCTGATATTCCCGACACCTGATCGTACAAGGGCTTCGATGGCATAGCCACCGACAGCTCCTATCCCGACAACGGTCACATGGGATTGGGTGAGTCTTTCAAATGCTTGGTCGCCGATCAAGCGGCGTATTCGTAAAAATCGTTCCATTACTCAGAACTATATCAAGAAGCGTATGAATGTCAATCGCTCTTACCTGTGCAATCGTATCATACCAAGTATATAGGACCTCAGCATAGGAGTAATCTTCCCACTCAGATGGGATATAGGTATAGGGATAGTCTGTCTCAATAAGGATCCTATCAGTGGGGATATAGCTCACAAGTTGTTTGAACTTCTCTTCAGATCTGAGGAGATTCGGGGAGATTGAGAGGAACCCTCCTAGGTCGAGCAACCTTTTAGCTGTCTGCCTTGATCCATAGAACCCATGGAGCATGAACTTCGTGGAAAGTCGTTCCTTCTTCAGTAGCGAAATGATCATTTCAGCAGCATGCACATTGTGCAGTGTTATCGGCCTCATATATTTTTCTGCTATCTTCATCTGTGAAAGTAACAGCTGGTATTGTTCGAACTTCGTGAACGATTGGTAGTAACGGTTATCGATACCACACTCCCCGATACCCATCGTTCCCTTCTTGACTAATCCTTCAAGGTTCCTCAGGTGTTTTTCCCAGCCGATATCATCGATTGGTCCTGACCCACATTCTGGATGAATACCAAGAAAAGAGAATACGCTCTTATGGTCGACTGCTAGGATGGAACTCCATCCGTCGGGGGATGCTGAGTTCGTAAAATATCTGAAGTGTTCTGGATAGGTTCCATTTGTAGCATGAGTAAGGTGTATATGAGAATCCAATAAAGGTGGAAGTTCCTGATACTGAGAGAATGAGACCAATAGCGACTCCTTTGTCTTTGTCTATGTGTGGTGCTCAATCGGTTGTGTAGGCTTTCTCTTAGTATAGCAGAATTTAGGAAAAGTACCAAAAGAATCGAAAGAGTCTCCCATATAAATGTATAGCTACTAAAATTTGAGGTTCAACTGATTAAGTCTTAATAGGACGGTACGGTAGGGTGAGGTCTCTAGACAGTCAAACCCTCATTAGAATGGGGGTTTGATCGTCTAGAGATGATGACTAGTCGACTATGGTATATTATAGAATGAATAGAGTGACTCATCATTCCTATATCCATCAAATCCTTTTTTACTTTCAGTATTATAAAAAGTT